>JAADFP010000023.1 GCA_013152825.1 Caldisericota bacterium
GCCTGGTGGCGCTGGGGAACACAAGGGTAATGCTGGGTCATGGTATGGCTAATAGAATCATGGTAAGAGAGGTGAGTCATGGGTAGGAGGGGTATTATTTTAAGAACTAATTGCGAATGAGTTTCATTTGCAGAAAAGGAGGGTAAAATGAGTAAAAGGATCACCATTGCTCTAATGGGTAATCCGAATTCGGGTAAAACTACGATTTTTAATAATCTAACCGGAGCCAGGCAGCACGTGGGAAATTACCCCGGGGTTACTGTGGAGAAGAAGGAAGGATATTTAAGGTACAAAAAGCATGAGATTACCGTGGTAGATCTTCCTGGCACCTACAGTTTAACTGCGCAATCTGAGGATGAAATAGTGGCCAGGAATTTTATTGTGGAGGAAAAGCCGGATGTGGTGATAGATATTGTAGATGCTTCGAACCTGGAGAGAAACCTTTACCTTGCAGTCCAGCTTATGGAATTGGGGGTCAACTTAATCATTGCCCTGAATATGTCGGACCTGGCTAAGAAGATGGGTTTAAGAATAGATGAAAAGAAGCTCTCTGAACTTCTTGCTGTTCCCTGTATCCCGACCGTGGCCACCAGGAAGCAGGGCATGGAGGAGCTTCTGGAAAAGGCACTTGCTTTGAACGAAAGAAAAGCCCTATCCAGAAGGGAGCCCATAAGGTATGGGAAGGAGATTGAGGAAGAAATCCGAAAGATTGAAGAGATAGTGAGAAGGGATGGGGAACTGGGGGAAAAGTATGCCCCCAGGTGGATAGCGGTGAAGCTTCTGGAAAATGACGAAGAAGTCAGGGAGAAGGTAAAAGCAAGCGCTTTTGGCCAGGAGATTCTATCACAGGTGGAAAAGAGTAGTGCGCACCTGGAGAGCGTTTTCGGGGAGGAGGTGGAGGCAGTGATTCCGGACAGGCGCTACGGATTTATAAGCGGTGCCTGTTCCCAGGCAGTGAAGAAAAGTTACGAGGTGAGGCATACCATTTCTGACAGAATAGACAGGGTTTTTCTCAACCGGATACTGGGATTGCCTATTTTCTTAGGTCTCATGTGGTTGATGTTCAAACTTGTTTTTAAGTTAAGCGAACCCATGATGGGCTGGATTGAGGGTTTCATGGGCTGGCTGGGAAATTTCCTGGGTAATTTATTGCCCGAAGAAAGTCTCATTCATTCCCTGGTGGTGGATGGCATCATCGGGGGAGTGGGCAGTGTACTGGTGTTTGTCCCCATTATTTTCCTGCTGTTTCTTGCCATAGCTATCCTGGAAGATTCCGGTTACCTGGCCAGGGGGGCTTTCATTATGGATAGACTGATGCACAAAATAGGGCTCCATGGCCGTTCCTTTATTCCCATGATGCTGGGTTTCGGGTGTAATCTGCCGGGAATCATGGCCACGAGGGTGATAGAGGATAAAAAGGCTCGTCTGGTGACCATTCTGGTGAATCCATTTATGAGCTGTGGCGCGAGGTTACCGGTATACACCCTGTTTGTGGGGGCATTTTTCTCCGAAAGGCATGCGGGTAATGTGCTTTTTTCTCTTTACCTGCTGGGAATACTGGTGGCCATCGTTATGGCCAAGCTCTTCAGAAAGTATCTTTTCAAAGGTGCTCCTATGCCTTTTGTGATGGAACTCCCGCCTTACCGGATGCCCACCTTGAAAGGTGCCCTGCTGCACATGTGGGAGAGGGGAGTGGTGTACCTTAAGAAAGCAGGCACCGTAATCTTTGCCGGGTGTATTCTAATCTGGGCGTTAAGCAATTTCCCTTATAACATTCAATACTCCAGGAACTACCAGGCGCTGATAGAAAAGGTTAGAGATAAAGAGGAGTTGGTAATTAAGCTTAAGAACGAACAAGCTGAAGAAAAGTTGGAGAAGAGTTTTGCGGGAAGAATAGGAAAATCTATATCACCGTTGTTCAAACCTCTTGGCTTCGGGGACTGGAAGCCTGCGGTAGCACTTATGGCAGGGTTTATTGCCAAGGAGATCGTGGTGGGTACCCTGGGAACCCTCCATGCAGTGGGGGAAGGGGAAGAGAGCTTGCGGGGAGCTCTCAGGAAAGAGAAGTGGCCTGATGGAAGAAAGGTGTGGACTCCCCTGGTTGCTTACGCGTTTATGGTGTTTGTGCTGCTCTACATACCGTGTGTAGCCACTATTGGGGTGATTTACCGGGAAACCAATTCCTTCCGCTGGCCGCTCTTTGCTGCCTTTTATACCACGGGCATAGCCTGGATACTTTCTTTTATGGTTTTCCAGGGGGGGAAAATACTTGGACTGGGATAATGGGAAAAAGCGGATAAAAGGTAAAAATTTTCTTGCTTTGTTAATTTTTGCTCTGGTATAATGGCACGATTTTTAAAAACGTGTTATAATAAGGAGGTGTAAGATGAAAAGGTTTAAGGTAAACTTGTTTTTATTCTCTCTGCTTCTTTTCCCGTTTCTTTCTTTCTCTGATGTTGAGTCAGTGAAAGTGGGGGGAGATATTACGGTGAGAGGGATATGGTGGAGGGATATGGATTTGAGGGGAGAGGAATATCCTGTGGAAGATTGGCTTGATTCCACGCTGCATGTCAATGTTTCTGTGGATTTAAGCGATAATGTGAGTGTTTTTATCTCTCTTATTAACGAAAGAGACTGGAATGTGGAAGGAGACGGAGGGGTAAATCCGGATAATTCTTCCAGAGTGGACTTAGACCTTGCCTACTTAACACTGGCACAAATTTATGGCTCTCCTGTTTCTCTCAGCATTGGGAGGCAGGAGTTGATTTACGGGGAGGCATTTCTGGTAGGGGCAAACCCGGAGGCGCCCGCTCCCATCCACTATCCTTACGGAGCAAGGGTAGGATTTGATGCTATTAAGCTGAACTTTGCCCGGGAACCCTGGAGCATAGATCTCTTCAAGGCAAAGGTTACGGAAGGATATGGTATGGGGAACGATTTTGATCTTTACGGCGTGAATACCCATCTTTCCAGGAGAGGAGAATGGGATTTCGCTCTGTTTTACAAGCACCAGAATCCGGAAGAAACGGGCGTGAACGAGACCTATGCTTTGAGTGTACGGGGAGAAGGAGATGTCCCTCGAGTGAAAGGCTTGTCTTTGAAAGGAGAGGTAGTGAAAGAATGGGGAAAAGTAGCGAAAGATGCCCTGGATGCAGGTTATCCGGCAAAAGAAGTTAACCGTGATGCCTGGGGAGGGTATGTAGGAGCCACTTATACTTTTGATAACTTGTCCCAGCCTCACTTCGGGCTGACCTATGTGTATGAATCGGGAGATAAAAAGGCAGATAAAAGGGATGGGAAGATAGAAGCTTTTGATTCCCTGTGTGAGGACGAGGCCTTTGGGATAATTGCAGATGGCGGTGCCTCTGATTACCTTGATACTTCTTCCAATAAGAGCCTGTGGATTTTTTCAGCCGGTTTCAAGCCGAATGAAAAGCTTTCCCTGGATCTCAAGTACTACAATTACAGGCTGGCAGAGCCTGAATACAATAGCCAGGGAGAGAAGACAAGCAAAAATGCAGGCTACGAGTGCGACCTGCTCATTTCCTACGATTACAGCGAAGATGTGAACTTTAGCCTGTGGTATGCATTCTTCCATCCGGGGAAGTACATAAAGGATATGTACGGAAGTGATTATGATAAGGAGGCTAAGGAATTGGGGTTTTCTTTGAGCGTGAGTTTCTAAGGAGGTAAAAGATGTTAAAAAATATTTTTTTAGTCGGTTTTTCTCTCTTGCTGGCCACTGCATCCTATGCACATTTTGGGATGATTATTCCCTCTCAGGATATTGTGGAGCAGGAAGGAAGTAATGTGATAACTCTTCGGGTGATGTTTGCTCATCCTTTTGCCGGGAATACCCTGGAGATGGAAAAACCTGTAAAGTTCGGGGTGGTGGTACGCGGTAAAAAATACTCGTTGCTTGAATCCTTGAAACCGGTGCAGGTGAAGGGCTATACTGACCGGGAATCGCACAAAGGCTGGATTACCCGATTTAGGTTGAAGCGTCCGGGTGATTATGTTTTTTACTGTGTCCCCCAACCTTACTGGGAGCCGGCAGAGGATAAGTTTATTGTGCATTATACCAAGGTGATTGTAGATGCCTTTGGCCGGGAAGAGGGCTGGGACAAGGAATTGGGCTTGAAAACAGAGATAATTCCGCTTACCCGTCCTTACGGCTTGTATGCCGGGAATACCTTCCAGGGACTGGTAAAAGTGAATGGTAAGATAGCTCCTTTTACAGAAGTGGAGGTGGAGTATTTCAATGAAGACGGAAAGGTAAAAGCTCCGCGAGAGCCTTTTGTCACCCAGGTAATAAAAAGCGATGCTAACGGTGTATTTACCTACACTATCCCCTGGGCAGGCTGGTGGGGCTTTGCCGCTTTAAATGAAGACGAAAAAAAGATAAGCTATAAGGGCGAAGAAAAACCCGTGGAGATTGGCGCGGTTATCTGGGTGAAGGCGTATGAAGGGGGAAGACGTTAGACCATAGACTGTATAGTTAGTAGCGAGGGGAGTGGTAGTAAGCAGTAAATAGTGAGTAAGCGAGTAGTAAATAGTGAATAGTAAATTGGTACCCTGGTTTATTGGTATCCTGGGAGGAAGTTTTGGTTTGGTTAGGTTTTGGTCCCGAAGCCCCGAAATCATATCGGGGTTCGGAAAGTTTTGAGTTTAAAACAGTGGAGTGATAGGTGGAACTCACAACTTACAACTCGCGACTCACAACTCTTTTAATATAAAAATGCATATTTCGGAAGGAATTCTTTCGGCTCCGGTGCTCCTGAGCGGTGCAGGAGTTACTATAATAGGCACTGCCCTGGGGCTCAGGGGGATGAAGGAAGAGAAAATACCCCGCACAGCGCTCCTGTCTTCTGCTTTCTTCGTGGCTTCCCTTGTTCATGTCCCCGTAGGTCCTTCCAGTGCCCACCTTATCCTCAATGGCCTGGTAGGAATACTCCTGGGCTGGGCGGCTTTTCCGGCCATTTTACTGGGGCTTACTCTCCAGGCGGCTCTTTTTCAGTTTGGCGGGTTGACCACCCTGGGAGTGAATACCATGAACATGGCACTGCCAGCGGTGATTTGCTACTTCCTTTTTCATCTATTGGTGAAAAAGAAGAGCACAGCTTTAACTGGAATAGCTGGTTTCCTGGCCGGTTTCCTGGGAGTACTTCTTTCTGGCCTGATGGTGGCTCTTTCTCTGGTGTTTACAGGAGAATATTTCCGGCAGGTGGCCAAGTTAGTCATAATTGTACATCTTCCCATTATGTTTATAGAGGGAGTGATTACCGGGTTTATTGTGGTATTTTTGAGAAAGGTAAAACCCGAAATTCTGGAGGGCTGATAAAATGAGAAAAGGCATATTTTTACTTTGCTTTCTTCTTCTCCTCTCTTCTTCGCTCTTTGCTCACCGGGTGAATGTATTTGCCTATAAAGAAGGGGGGAAGATTTGCCTGGAGGGTTACTTCAGCGATGGCACTCCTGCGCGAAATTCAAAAATTGAGGTGTATAACCCGGAGGGTAAGAAAATCCTGGAGGGCAAGACTGATGAAAAGGGAGAATTTTCTTTCCCCATTCCCGGGGAGAAGGGCAATCTAAAGATAGTGCTTTTAGCCAGTATGGGGCACCGGGGGGAGACCTCTATTTCTGTGGGAGGAAATGTGCCTGTGCCAGCAGGGGAAGGGAAGAAAATAGATGCGGGTAAATTGGGGGATAGGGATATAGAAAGGATGGTAGAGGGGGCTGTGGAGAAAGCCATGAAGCCGGTGATTAAAATGATAGAAGAAGAAAACCGGCGGGTCAGGTTGACAGATATCCTGGGAGGGATAGGCTACATCCTGGGGCTGGCTGGAGTGGCTCTCTACTTTTTGAGTAAGAGGAAAAAGTGATAGATTCTCCTTTCTCTCAAGGGAAGAGCATTCTCCATTCCCTGGATCCCCGGGTGAAGATACTGGTTGTTTCTCTCTATTCCTTCCTGACAGCAGTGGAAAAACGTCCTGTAGTGCTTCTCTATGCTTCTTTCCTGCCGGTAATACTTTTCTTCCTTTCCCGTTTGCGCATAAGAGAAGTGGTCAAGAGAATGCTACCCGTGAATGGGTTTGTTTTACTGCTCTGGTTATTTTTACCTTTTTCTTTTCCAGGAGAAAAAATTTTTACCCTGGGTCCTCTTGTTGCTACCCGGGAAGGGATTTTATACTGCCTTATTCTAACCTGGAAATCCAACCTGATTTTTCTTACTACCCTCCTCTTGCTTTCTACTTCTCCTATTTTCCACCTGGTGCATGCCCTGCACCATCTCAGGCTTCCTTCCAGGCTGGTGCAGTTGTTTTACTTTACCTATCGTTATATACCCGTGGTGCACAGGGAATATACCCGGCTCTCCCAGGCGGCAAAGATTAGGGGATTCCAGCCCGGGAATAATCTACATACCTATCGTTCCACGGGCTATCTGGTAGGAATGCTTATCTTGCGTGCTTACGAAAGGTCCCAGAGGATATACCAGGCTATGCTGGCACGGGGATTTCAGGGAACTTTCTGGACCCTGCACCATTTCCAGTGGAGAAAGGCAGATAGTTTAGCCGGGGTGATTTTTTTTCTTTATTTTCTGGGATTATGTTATCTTAAGTGGTTATGAATATACCCGTTATTGAACTGGCAGGTATAAGTATTGCTTTCCCGGGAAGGGGTAAGGTGCTGAGCGACCTGGACTTTAGTCTTTATGCCGGGGAAAAGGTGGGGATAAAAGGCACCAATGGCAGCGGAAAAACCACGCTTCTCCACGTAATGATGGGGTTGATTAAACCTGATGCCGGGGTAATCAAAATTTTTGGCAGGGAGAGAAAGGAAGAGAAAGATTTCCGGGAAGTGAGGAGGCATATCGGTTTGCTTTTTCAGGATTCGGACGACCAGCTCTTTTCTCCCACGGTCGAAGAGGATATAGCCTTTGGGCCTCTGAACCTGAGAAAATCACGGGAGGAAGTGCGGAGAATAGTAGAGGAAATGTGTACCCTTCTGGGTATTGAAAACCTGAGAGATAGGTTCTCTCACACGCTTTCTCACGGAGAAAAGAGACTGGTGGCTCTGGCCACTATCCTGGCCATGGAGCCCAGGGTTCTTTTGCTGGATGAACCCACCACGGCTCTTGATGAGAAAACCACCAGAAGGATAGAGGAGCTCCTTGTCTCTCAAAAACAGCTCACCTACTGTATAGTTTCACATGACATGAATTTCCTGGGGAAGGTATCAGAGAAACTTTATATTCTGGAAAAGGGACGGCTGGAAGGATAATAGAGGCGTGAAACCCTAAATCATAGACTCAAACCCGGATACCTGCCTTTGCTCCCTCCCGACGTAAAGTCGGGATCGGGAGGACAGGCAGGAACCCATCCCCCTGCCTCCTGCCCTCTTCTGTCATTCCCGCGCAAGCGGGAATCCACCCAACTACCGGCTATCGGTAATCGGTTGCGGTAAGGCAGTGCGAAACGTCATGCGTGTTTCGTCTACCGTCCTTCCCCACCCCGTACTGCATCCTTCACTAATTAAACCCTAAACAACAAACTCTAAACTCTAAATAAACTACAAATCACAAACCTAAAACTTCCTCCCAGTCTACAGTCTATAGTCTAACTCGTTGGTCGGTTGGGGTTGTGCCAGCCTGCCCTCTCGTAAGTCGGGAGCTGGCAGGTAGCTCGAATCGTATATCGTTATTCGTCCACCGTCTCCCCACTGCCTTTGTGCCTCTCACTCACTGCTTACTGCTTACTGTTCACTATTTACTCCTCACTGCTCACCGTTCACTGCTTCCATCTACCCATCCTCTGAACCAACCTAAAGTCTAAGGTCTAAAGTCTAAAATGTATCCTGTATCTTTCCCCTTTACTTAGTAACTTATTCACCTACTCACTTACTCACTATTTACTGTTTACTATCCTCCCCTCGCTACCCACTACTATCTACTACCTCTAGTCTATGGACAGTCTTCTTCCTCCTTTTTGGAAAAACCTGTTATTTGCGATACAATAACCATCAAATGGCCTCAAATAAGAAAAAGAAAGAGAAAACTTCTATTCCGCGGAATACTTTCTATATTTTCGTATCTCAGGTAGTAAGCAAGCTTATATCTCTTGTATTTGTCAGTATCGTGGCCAGACACCTGGGGACGCAGGGCTATGGAAAATTAGCCTTTGCCTTTTCCTTTACGTACATCCTTACCATGTTCATGGATTTCGGGATAAATACGATACTTATCCGGGAAATAGCGCGTGAGAGAGAAAAAGCCAGGGAGTTTATCTACAATGCACTGGTACTGAAGGCCTTCCTGTCAATTTTTGTCCTTGCCTTGATATTCCTGGCGGTCTTTCTATCCCGCATTCCTTATCCTACTTCCCTGCTCATTTATATTATCGGTTTTGCCGTAATTATCACTTCCACCGCAGAAGTCTTCCGTTCTGCTTACTTTACGGCTGTGGAGAGATTGGAATTCAGAGGAATACTGGACATATTGCATAGACTCGCAGAGCTGCTTCTGGTAGTGCTTTTTATACTTCTGGGCGGTGGATTAATTCCCATCGCCCTGGCCATTCTTTTAGCCAGCGGGTTGAACTTTTACTTGAGCTGGAAGTGGGCAAGCAGGTTCCTTCCTAATCTGGCTATAAAAATCAGCCCTTCTTTACAAAAATGGATAATGAAAGCTTCCCTGCCTATAGGAGTAAGCATAATATTTCTGGGTATTTACAACCGCATAGACACAGTTATGCTGGGATTTATGAAAGGCGATGTATCCGTGGCTCTATACAATGCGGCTTACCGGCTCATGGAAGTCCTCGTCT
>JAADFP010000024.1 GCA_013152825.1 Caldisericota bacterium
GAAAAATGAGTAAAAATAGAATTGTTTCCTTTGTTATCCTGTTTCTTATTTTTCTTTTATGGGTGAGTAATCCTTTCTTTGTTTTGAATGAGGGAAGGCAGGCAATTATTACCCAGTTTGGTAAACCCATAGGAAGACCGATTACAGAAGCAGGGCTGCATTTTAAGGTGCCTTTTGTGCAGAAGGTGCGGTACTTTGAAAAGAGAACCCTGGAGTGGGATGGATATCCCACCCAGATTCCTACGCGTGATAAGAAGTATCTCCTGGTGGATTCCACTGCTCGCTGGAAGATTGTGGATGCCCTGAAGTTCTACCAGTCGGTGCATGACGAAAGAGGTGCTCAGGCCAGGCTGGATGATACTATTGATTCTGCGGTGAGGGATGTAATAACTTCGCAAAATTTAATTGAGATTGTAAGAAATAGCAACCGGATTGTAAGTGAGCTGGAGCGTCTAAAAGCAGAAGACAAGTTCATAGAAGAATCTGCCCTGGGAAAGGTAGAAACAGGAAGGGAAGAAGTAACCAGGAAAATCCTGGAAATTGCCCGTACCTTGACGCCTCAATATGGAATAGAAGTAATAGACGTGAGAATCAAGCGGGTAAACTACATAGAAGAAGTAAGAGAAAAAGTATATGAAAGAATGATAGCAGAAAGAAAAAGAGCGGCAGAGATGTATCGTTCGGAAGGAAGGGGAGTAAAGGCGGAAGTAGAGGGAAAGACCCAGAAAGAGCTGAAGAGAATAATCTCCGGAGCTTACCGGGCAGCCCAGGAAATAAAGGGAGAAGCAGATGCTAAGGCTACTGACATCTATGCGGAATCCTTTAACAAAGGACCTGAGTTTTATACCTTCCTCAAAACACTGGAGACTTACCGCAAGACTACGGACAAAAACACCATTATCATTCTCAGTACGGATTCGGAAATCTACAAGTTCCTGAAGGGAACAAAGTAAAACAGACTGTTTTACAGCTCTATAACTTTTAAATTGTCAGGCAGATAAGTAAGGCTATTATCCAGGTAAAAGCGATGCCATAGTTCCAGTATAAGTAGTGCCCAGAGACGGTGGGAATGGTCAAACTGACCTCTCTGGTGCTCGTCCAGGAGCTTTCTTATTTTAGCCGGATTAAAGTAGCCTCTGGCGCTGAATCGCTTATCGGTAAGTGTATCCCAGGTAAAATCTTTTAATTCCTTCCTGAACCATTTGCCCAGTGGCACACCAAACCCATGCTTTCCCCGGTAGTAAATGCGGGGAGGTAAGAGGTCACGAAATGTTTTCTTCAAAATATATTTCATCTGGAAGCCTTTCAACTTGTAATGGGGAGGGATAAGAGACATGAATTCCACCAGCCTGTGGTCAAGCAGGGGTACACGGCATTCCAGAGAATTGGCCATGCTGGCCCTATCTACCTTGGTAAGAATGTCTTCTGGCAGGTAGGTCATTATATCCACAAACTGAGAGCGGGAAAGCAGGCTGGAAGAAGATGGCTGGTTGAAATAGTTATGCAGTGGGGCAAGCGGGTCTGTATTTTTTACCTCTCTCAGGAAATCTTCCGAGTAGAGGTCTCTCTTTCTCTCTTCGTCAAAAAGCACCAGCCAGGAGAGGTATCTAATCGCCGGCTCCATTTCTATCCTGGTCACCAGCTTCTTGAACCGGCGGGAGAAATCGTTTATTCGTGTGCCTTCGGGAAGGTTTTGTAAAGCAGTTTTTAAAAAGGGCAGGCGGAAGGGGAGGAGAAAGGGGTAGAAAATGTTCAGTATTTTTTCCGCCAGGTAGCGGTGATACCCGCCAAAGACTTCATCGCCTCCGTCCCCGGATAGCACCATGGTGACAAATTCCCGTGCTATCCTGGAAACCATGTAGGTGGGAATGGAGGAGGAATCGGCAAAGGGTTCATCGTAATGCCAGGTTAAGGTAGGAAGAAGTTCCAGCACATTGGGCGGATTTACCTTGAACTCGTGGTGTTCCGTGGAGAAATTTTCTGCGGCTACCTTGGCATAGAGGAGTTCATTAAATGAAGAAACGTTAAAGCCCATAGAAAATGTTTTCACCGGTTCGGAGAGAAATTTCTTCATGGTCCCCACTACAATGGTGGAATCTATGCCCCCGGAAAGAAAAGCACCAAAAGGAACATCAGAGATGAGTCTCAACCTGGTGGCGTCTTCGAAGATAGCGCGTATCTTCTCCTGGTAAAACTTTTCACCCTTATCCGGAGCATCGAGGAAATCTAAATTCCAGTAGCGAGAAACACTTATTTTGCCCTTATGGTAAACAAGATAATGTGCCGGGGGCAGTTTTCTTACCTTCTTAAATATACTTAAAGGGGAGGGAATATACTGGAGAGTTAAATATCTATGTATGCTTTCCGGGTCTATTTCTTTCTTGAAGCCTGGCAATTGCAGGAATGGTTTTATCTCGGAAGCAAAGGCAAACTCATTGCCGTCTGAATAGTAGTAAAGAGGTTTTATCCCGATTCTATCCCTGGCTAAGAAAAGTATCTCCTTGTTCTTATCCCAGAGGGCAAAGGCAAACATCCCGTTAAGCTCCTCCAGAAAGTATATGCCTTTTTCTTCGTAGAGATGGATGAGCACCTCGGTGTCAGAACGGGAGCGGAATTCGTGCCCTTTCTTTACCAGCTCCTCTCTAAGCTCCTGGAAATTATAGACCTCGCCATTATAGACCAGCCATATACTTCCGTCTTCATTGCACATGGGCTGGTCACCGGAAACCAGGTCAATAATCTTAAGTCGCCTATGCCCTAGGGCCAGGTGATACTCGGAGGTGTCGTGGTAATAAAAGCCCTCTCCATCCGGGCCCCTGTGGGAAAGAGAACGGGTAAGAGAGACGAATCTTTCCCTGTCTATGGCTTCTCCTCTCCTTATCCAGCCAGTTATTCCACACATGTCATTAGGATAACATAGAAGCTAAAAAAGTAACAGAGTTTTGTCCCCCTGAACCCCACGTGGTTCAGGGGAGATAGTCTAACTCGTCAATCGGTTGCGGTTGTGCCCCCATGGGCGTTGGGACAGGTAAGTATCCACTTGCTACATTTTGCCCTCTTTGTCATTCCTGCAAAAGCAGGAATCTACTTCATATTAAACTCTAAACAACAAATCCTAAACTCTAAATAAACTACAAAACCCAAATCCAAAACTTCCCCCAGGATACGAAGAAACCATGATTACCAAGCTACCAGGTAACCCTGCCCGCCTCAACGTTACGTCGAAGAGCAGGCAGACTATTTCCTATCCTGAAGTTTTCTCTTGATATCTATTGGTTCTGTAGAATTTCTATCATAGCTGCTATGTTTTCTGGTTTTGCATCAGGTGGTATATCATGTGCAGGAGCTGCAATGTAACCTCCATTTTTTCCCACAATATCAAGTAGCTGCCTGGTTTCTTCTTTTACCTGCTCGACAGTCCCGTAAGGGAGTGTCTTCTGTGTGCTAATTCCCCCAAAGAAAGTTAATGAACTACCATATTTCTTCTTCATCTCAAATACATTCATTACTTCAGGCTGAAAAGGATTAAAGACATCCAGGCCGCATTCTATTAAATCCGGAAATATTTCATCCACCTTGCCGCAAGAGTGAATAAAAACAAATTTGCCTTTTGACTTGACTAACCTGTACATTTCTGTAATGCGAGGTTTAATAAATTCCCGCCAGAGTTCTGGTCCCATAATAAGGCCTGTTTGTTGTCCCCAGTCATCTCCAAACATCATTGCATCAATATCAAATGAGCAAGCATTTTCGATTATTCTTAAGTTAAAATCCAGAATCCTATCCAGCAAAGAATGGGCAAAGTTTTTATCGGCGACCATTGCCATAAGTAAATTTTCCATACCGGCCAGGGTCCATGCTCTTTCAAACAAGCTGAACCCAAGATTTACTACGGAAAATTCCTCTTTCTTTGTTTTTAAAATTTCTTCATACTCTTGGTATCTTGATGGGTCATCTGGATCAGGGAATTTGTATTCATTGATATTATCCGGTGTTACTATGCAGTTACAAACTACCCCGATATCTTTATCTATACTACGGTCCCATCGAACTCCGAACTGGTCCTCCCAGATGTCGGGGCTTACTTCTTTCCAGCTATCTTTGGGCTCGGAACTCAAAAATGTAAGACAATTTCCTAATTTTGACTCGAAATTGGGGTCACCGTAAAACTTTACCATCTTATCGTATGCTTTTTTGGTGAAACTTATATGATAAGGAGTTTTATCTGGTTGCTCATGTTTTAATGCTGCAATGACACGTTCCTTGTTAGTCATAATTTCTCTCCTTGAATAGACAGGAAATCCCAAATCCAAAATACCTATCCAACCTATGTTGAGAAAGCCTGAAACCTATCCTGCATCCTGTATCTTGGTTATTGTACCTTGTGTCTTCCTCACCTCCTTACTTAAGTCTAAGGTCTATACTCTCCTACTCACTTCCTCCCATATTCTCTGGGAGGCGCCGCGGTTTTCTGCTATTAAATTATAGCCTTTTTCTCCCTCTTTCTCTAAATCCATTCTTTTCTTTAGCCAGGAAAGAAGAACTCTTTCCAGCTCTTTCTCGTTCTTCACCTTTATGCCCCCTTTTCCTTCAATGAGGGAAAAAATTTCTGCGAAATTGAAGACATGGGGTCCGAATATCACCGGGACTCTATGGGAAAGGGGCTCCAGCGGATTATGGCCTCCCACCGGGACAAAAGTTCCTCCCATTATGGCTACGTCTGATAGGGAATAGAAATTTTGTAGCTCTCCCACTGTGTTCAAAATCAATATGGTTTCGCTCCACTCCGGCGAGGATATTTCTGTCCTCAGTATGTAGGAAAGAGAGTCAGGAATTAGTTTTTCCACCTCCTTTACCCTTTCCGGGTGCCGTGGGGCAAGTATTAGCTTTGCAGCAGGATACTCTGCTTTAACTCTCTGGAATATTCGCAGTATCAGCTTTTCTTCCGGGGGATGGGTGCTTCCGGCACAGATGACCGGATAGGCATCGGGTGGAGAGGGAGTAGGCAGTGAGTCTTTTCCTGAGGGAGAGGGTAGGGAGTAGTGGTCAAATTTGGTATTTCCCACCACTTTAAGGAGGTGGTCGGGAAAGCCAAGTTTTAGAAAACCTTTTTTATCTCTTTCGGTCTGCACCAGAAGGGAAGAAAAATACGAAAGAAAAGGTTTCAGGAAAAAGGAAAACCTGGAATAGTTGCGAAAAGAGGCCGGGGAGAGCCGGCCATTAGCCAGGATTATTGGTACAGAAAAATGGTGGGAAAAGTACAGCAAGTTAGGCCATAGTTCTGTTTCCATGAGGATAATGAGACGAGGTTTTAGAGAAGAAATCACCTTTATTATGGAAAAGGGAAAGTCCAGGGGAAAATAGAACAGGTAATCAACCCATTTCTCCAGGCTTTTTTTAGCCACTTCCCTCCCTGTGCTGGTAACCGTAGAAAGGAAAATGGGGGTTTCAGGCAGGTTCTGGCGCAGTAGTTTTATTATTGGTTCTGCCGCTTTTACCTCTCCCACGGAAACTGCGTGAATCCATATCCCTCTTTGTTTACCGGGCAGAATAAATCCCAGCCGTTCTTTTGCTCCCCCTTTTTTTAGCAAATAGAAAAAAACAAAGGGAAGAGAAAACAATAGAATAAAATTATAAAGAAAAATCATGGAAGAGTTATAAAAGTAATGACCATTTCTCCGTATTTTCTTTTTTCCTTTACTTGCCAGGAATTGGATATTTCTGTTTCAGCTTCTCTCCAGAATTCCCTCAAAATTACCAGTGCATTTTCAGACAAGAGGGCAGGAAATTTTTTGTTTTGCAAAATCTCCCTCCCCAAACCACTTCCGTAGGGAGGATCCAGGAAAACAATATCAAATTGCTCACCTTTGCCTGCGAGTATTTCCACCCATCTCCTGGCATCTCCCTTGATTACCTTGCCTTTGTGGTTAAACCCGTACTTTTGCAGAGCATCCTTTATTCTCTCTGCATAGCCGGCATCTACTTCTACAAAAACCGCTTCTTCTGCTCCCCTATTTAGAGCCTCCATGCCCAGGCTTCCCAGTCCGGCAAACAGGTCTAAAATTGCCTTTCCTTCTATCCTCTCACCCAGGATGGAAAAAATCGCATTCTTTACCCTGGAAGTTATCGGTCTTACTATAACTTTTCTCCGGGGTTTAAGTTGTCTGGTAGTAGCCATTTGTGATTCTTCTTACCTCCATCCCTGAAAGGATTTTACCATATTTGTGAATGATAGGGAGCTGCACCCTTTTTCCCCAGGAAAAATTTGACAGTACTCCTTTTGTTGATATATAACTTACTTAGGATGGTTGGAAAGAGTGTTAGCGTGGGAAATTAGTTATGAACATCTGGTGGTTTGTAATTCTGCCACTCGGCTTGCTTTGGGCAGTGCCGATGTTTGAGATGGCTCAAATTAATGCTCCCTGGTGGGTATTTATAGTTTTTTCTATTTTCTGGGCTATGCTAACTGTATTTGCCGAACCTATGTATGATTGGGGAACGAATATTGGGAGGAAATCAGGCCATATGCGGATAGTAGCACTCAGGGAGCGATGGAAAAATAAAGTTTTACCGCCAGCACGGGCTGCCTTAATCATTATGGCGGTAATAAGTCTTTATTTTGCAGTATATCAGAGTATGTCCAGCCTTTAAATCCTAAACTCAAAACCCTAAACTCTAAACAAACTACAAATCACAAACTCAAAATTCCCGGGAAACCGGCAATCGGTTGGGGTTGGGTAGCGCGAAACGTTATACGTGTTTTGGCAACCGTCCTTCCCCCACCTGTGCCTTCCCTGTACCCGTGTGCCTCTCTTATTTCCCTTCTCACTTAATCACTGTTTACTCTTTACTGCTCACTGTTCACTGCTTACTATCTTGCATCCTGCTTCTTGTATCTGGATTTCTCTTGCCCCTGTTTTCTTCCATCCATGTCTATGTAAAAGACGATAAACATAATCAATTGAAATTTCTTCCCCAATCGCTTTGCAAATATCTTGGTGCAAATTTTCGCTGTTATAATCATCTCAATCTTCTATCTCTCTTTTCTTTGCTTTCTTAAAAAACTCTCTTCCTCTAAATCCAAATATCCTCGTTCCATATATGAATATATGGTAGCAACTCTCATCTTTCCCTTCCTATATGTTTGATGTCAAATTGGTATAAGAGAGGCTGATGGGTAAATATTTGTAGTGAACGTCCGCATTTAAGACAATTGCCTAAATCAGCTTGCTGCACCAGGATTGTGAAATTACAACTGTCAAACTTCAAGTGTGGCTTTGTAGCTTTTTTATCTCTTCCATAATCAGGGAGGTGAATTGCTGGTAGTTTACTTTGCTGCTTTTTCCTTGTGGGTATAGTGGCTTGCCAAATTTAATCCTGATTTTAACCGGCAGGAGCATTTTACCGCCGGGAGGAAGTGCCTTGAAGCTGTTTTCTATGAAGGTGGGGATAACTGGCGAAGAAGTAAGATACGATATGAAAGCTACCCCTGGTTTGCCTTCCTGCAGTTTCCCGTTTTTGCTTCGGGTCCCCTCGGGAAAGAGAAGAAGTGCTTTTTCTTCCTGGAGTACTTTTCTTAATTCGCGGAAGGTGAGTGCAGATGCTTTCTCTCTGTTCATGGGAATGGCATTAATTTTTCTTAAGAATTTTGGAAACAAGGGGCCTTCGAATAGCTCGGCTTTTGCCAGGAAAAACATCTGGCGTGAGCAGGCTGTTCCTACCAGTATGGGGTCAAGGAAACTGGCATGATTTGCTGCCAGGATTACCCGGCCTTTCGCGGGTATATTTTCTGCCCCAACTGTTTCCAGGCGAAAGAGTGCCCAGAAAAGAAATCTCCCTATCATATGCAGAAAGGCATAGAGAAAGTTAGTTTTCATTTCTATTTATAAATGCAAGGATTTTATCTATGGTTTTATCTATGGAAAGATGGGTGTTATCTATTAAGAGAGCATCTTGGGGAATGATAAGCGGAGCTAACTCTCTCCTGGAATCTTTTTTGTCCCTTTCCTCTATGGCTTCTTTTACCTCGCTGAAGTTAGCTTCTTTTCCCATTTTCTTTAATTCTTGGTATCTTCTGCGGGCTCTCTCTTCTAATGAAGCAGTGAGGTATATTTTGTAGGGAGCATTGGGGAATACCACACTTCCCATGTCTCTCCCTTCTACCACGACATCTCTGTCTTTGGCATATTCCCGGAGTATGTTATTCACCTTCTCTCTTACCTGGGGAATCCGGCATACCCACCAGATTTCGCGGGTAACTTCCGGATTTCTTATCTCTTCTGTTATCTCTTTTCCCTTTATCCATAGACGCATTTTCTCATCTATTTTTATGGTCAATTTTAGCCCGGGAAGAAGCGATGTGATTATATGTTCTTTATCAAAGCCTCTTTTTAATGCTTCCAGGGTTATAGCTCTGTACAGTGCGCCGGAGTCCAGGTATATTATGCCTAATTTCTTTGCCAATGCTTTTGCCAGGGAAGTTTTTCCTGCCCCGGAGGGTCCATCAATGGTTATAATCATTTTTTACCTGCTACTTGCAATTCTTCCCCAGCGAGAAGGAGGCCAGTATATAAAAACATCTTTCCCCAATATAAGCTCCCGGGGGATGGGCCCGTACACTGAGGAATCTTCCGAGTTATTTCGGTTGTCTCCCAGCACAAAGTAACAGCCTTCTGGGATTTTTATAGGAGGGAGATAGTATTTGGGAGGACTTTTTATATAGGGTTCGTAGAGGTAGACGCCGTTTATGAAAACTTTTCCTCCTCTTACACTTACGGTTTCTCCTGGAAGTGCTATTACTCTTTTATTACTCTTTTCACTAATATCTCTTTTTTATCTCGTGGATTAAGGAAAACTACCAGATCTCCTCTCTTTATCTCTTTTATGCGGAAGGTTATTACCTTGTCGCCAGGTTTTAGGGTTGGTTCCATGGAAGCAGAAGGCACCAGGAAGAAACGCATACCATGAAAATACACCAGATAATTCCAGAAGGAAAAGAAAACCAGTATACCCAGTAAACCCAGGTCTCTGCGAGACAGTTTCATATATCCTTCAGGAGATTAAAGAAGTTGGGAAAAGAAATGTTCACGCATTCGGTTTCTTCCACAATAGTTTCCCCTTCAGCAATGCTTCCGGCTATGGAGAGCATCATGGCTATTCTATGATCACCATTACTCTTTACTCGGTTCCCTTTCAGAGCCACTGGGCCTTTGATTATCATTCCATCAGGTTGTTCCTGAATATTGGCCCCCATAAGCCGGAGGTTATCCACGGTGGTTTTTATTCGATCGGACTCCTTTACCCTTAGTTCTTCTGCTCCCTCGATTCTACTTTCTCCTTCTGCCTGTGTGGCAAGAAGAGCTATAAGGGGTATCTCGTCTATTACTCCAGGGATATCTTCTCTTTGCAAAGCTATGGGAGAAAGTTTGCCACCTTCTATCTCTATGTCTCCTCGTGGTTCCCATTCCTCTCTTTTTTGGTTAATCTTTATTTTTGCTCCCATCTTCTCTAATACTCTTATAAATCCTGTTCGGGTAGGATTTAGACCTACATTTTTTATGGTAAGTGTGCTTCCTTTTACAAGTACAGATAAAGCAATGAAAAAAGCAGCGGAAGAAAAATCGCCTGGCACATGGAAATATCGGCCTCTTAATACTGATTTACCACTTACTATGATTTTATTTCCCTCTTTTTGGATATCTCCTCCCATGTATTTAATCATTCTTTCAGTATGGTCCCGGGAAGGAATTGGTTCAATGATTGTAGAATATTCGGAGATGCTCAGTGCTGCCAGGATGATAGATGATTTAACTTGAGCACTGGGGATGGGCAGGATATAATTAATGGGAGAGAGTTTATTTCCCTTTACTGCTACAGGTAGAAACCTATCCTGCCTGGCCCAGAATTTCCCTCCCATAAGAGTAAGAGGTTGAATTACCCTGTCCATGGGCCTTCTGCGCAAAGAGTTATCTCCTGTTATTACGGAAAAGAAGGGAAGGCGAGAGAGAATTCCCAGGATTAGCCTGGCCGTAGTTCCCGAATTCTCTGCATTTAG
Source organism: Caldisericota bacterium (assembly GCA_013152825.1). Lineage (GTDB taxonomy): Bacteria > CAIJMQ01 > CAIJMQ01 > JAADFP01 > JAADFP01 > JAADFP01. The sequence goes on from JAADFP010000024.1 coordinate 10,055, forward strand.
CACATCTTCCGGCTCTTTCCACTTCCCACCTGTTATTACCCAGACTCCGTCCTCCTTTTCTATGGTTTTACCTAATTTTTTTAGTATTGCCAGAGTAGTTAGAACATCCTGGGATTCGAGTAAATTTTCTATCCTGCTTTCTCCTTCTGCCAGGCTGCCCAGGATTAAAGCGCGGTGGGAAATAGACTTGTCTGCTGGTACTCTAAGCGAGGAGGAGAAGGGGCCGGGTAATACGATAGTTCATTTAATAAATCCCCCACATTACTAAGGAGGTAATTAAAGGAATAGTAAAATTATCATCCAGGGGTATAGGGAGAATTTCTACTATTGCACTGGTAAGAGCCCCGGAAAAGATTAAGAGAGGAGTAAGTTGGGAAAAGTAGTGGGAAAGGAACCAGCCGCTCAGGAGAGCTACTATGAAGAAGCCCAAAAATCCTTCCAGTGTTTTATTAAATATTTTTATCCTGCCCCATTTTTCCCCTACTATTGCTGCAGATACATCTCCCAGGGCAAGGAAAGTAAGAGCGGCTACTCCAATGAATTTTGGGAATACTAAAATCGTGATTAATACACTTACGAGGAAAAAGGTGGTTCCAATAGGCTTTTTCCTTTCCTCTTCTTTTACCAGCCCTCTTATGTTGCGGAATACCCAGTTATTAAATCCAGGGTGAGTGAATCTTTCAATTTCAAAGATTAAAACGAGCAGCAGGAGAAAACCGGTAAAAACAGCAGGCCAGAGCTTGGAAGAGGCAAAGTAATATCCCAGGGGAAATAGTATTCCTACCCCTAAATGGTATAAATTGCGATGCCATCTCTTTGCCATGTTGCCAGAATCCTACTATTTATTGGATAACTACACAATTATATCATATCAATAATCTGGGTAGCCCCGAAAATCGCATTAGAAAGTCTTAAACTCTCCTGACGTTTCTGTTAATAAACTTAAGCGGGAATAGTTAAGGAGAATTCTTCCTTAATCGGAGTTCAAACCGGAATGACAGTGCAGGACACCTGTCCCGATGAACATCGGGGCTTCTGCAGGCATGACAGGTAGAAGTGGTTTTCCTGTATCCTGCATCTTTCCCCTTTACTTAGTAACTTATTCACCTACTCACTTACTCACTGCTCACTACTCCCCTCGCTACTCACTTCAGTAGATAGTAGACAGTAGTTAGTAGATAGGGAAAACTCCCCATCCTCCCCCCCGCTACTCACTACCCGCTACTCGCTACTAAGTTTAAGGTCTATAGTCTTTTATTTACGTGCTATTGATAATATCCTACAGTTGTAGTTTAATAAGTAGTATGAAATTACTTTGGGCGCCCTGGAGAACTAAGTATGTATCCAACCCGGATGGGGAAGGGTGTTTTTTATGCCAGGCTTTGCAGGAAAAGGACGGGATAAAAAATTTTATCCTCTACAGAGGGAAGTATTCTTTTATCATTATGAACCTGTTTCCTTACAATTCCGGGCATCTTATGGTGGCTCCTTTAAGACATGAAGGCGATTTCTTAAAAATCAGGGAAGAAGAGCTACAGGAAATGATGCATCTATCCCAGCTAAGCATAAAGTCATTAAAGGGAGCTTATCATCCCCATGCCTTTAACCTGGGAATGAACCTGGGCAAAGCAGCAGGAGCAGGGCTGGTTGACCATTTGCATATACATGTGCTTCCTCGCTGGGAGGGAGATACCAATTTCCTTCCCGTGTTTTCAGAGACCAAAGTGATTCCAGAAGATATTAAGGAATCTTATCTAAAAATAAGAAAGCATCTGGAGATTTTACTGAAGAATCCAGAAAAATAAGCTACAGGTTGAAATCAATGGTTACATGGAGATAATTCTTTCTCCTTATCCCCATACCCTGACTGCTTCTTCCAAGAAACTGCATGGGTGGTGGCCAGGAAGGAGAGAATGCACGGGCGAGAGGCTGCTTATCAATCCGTACAATGGTTGCTCAGTGGGATGTTTCTTCTGTTATGCCAGGTCATTCCCGGGTAATTTCCAGAGATGGCACACTCAGGGAGTGGTTAATGTAAGCAAGGATTTCCCTGCCCAGGTAGCCCGACAACTGGACAGACTAAGAGTAGTTTCCTGTGGGTATCTTTCGCCGGTGAGTGATCCTTTCCAGAAAGTTAATGAGAGGTACGGATATTCGGAGAAAATCGTAGAGATTTTTGTGGAGAGGAATATCCCGATTAATGTAACCACTAAATGCGTTATTCCGGAAAAAGTGATAAAGTTTCTCTCTTTGCAACAACATTCTTTTGCCCAGGTTTCCATTCTTACCCTCAAGGAAAATTTACGAAAGGTTCTCTCTCCGGGGGGGACTCATACCCAGAATCTACTGGAAAATTTTGCCCGCTTGAGAATGTACAAAGTATTTTCCGTGGCCCGCATTGACCCCATAATTCCCTATCTAACTGATAATTTAAAGGATATTGAAAAATTAGTGGATAGGGTGGTGGAAAGGGGAGCGAATCATATTATAGTAAGTGTTCTGGATGTTCCGGTGAGGATTAAGGATTATGTGTGGGAAAAGATAAAAGTAAACTTTGGGAAGGAAACCCTGTTAAAACTCATGGCACTTTATAAAGAGAGAATAGGACCTTATTTGCATGCGGAGATAAGCTATCGAAGGGAAATCTTCTCTGCTCTTAAAGAAATAGTTTCTTCGCGTGGGGTTACCTTTGCCCTGTGCATGGAATTTGAACGGGTAGGGGAAAGATTGAGGGGATTGAACCGGGAGTTTATGACTTCTGCTAATTGCGATGGTATGGATGTGCCTATTTATGTGCGGAAGAATTTTAGGTTTTCTCCGGCTTATTCCTGTAAGGGAAATTGCTTGAACTGTGAAGAAGCCCTGTGCGGGATTGAGGAGCTGGCCATGGGCAAGCCCGGGAGTAGAAAGGATTGGAAGTTTTCTGATTACCGCAGGTGGTCAAAAATGCTGGAGTGAGGTCTTCAGATTTGACATCAAACTTCCCCTGGGCTATATTGGAGGCGAGAATGCGTTATTTGAGCCGGTTCTTTGTCAAATGTGAAGACTTCACCCCGGTGATAATCGGAATACTTTCTTTTCTCATTCTCTCTGCTACTTTATCCGGGATAGGGCTTACCTGGGATGAACCTTTTTACCTGTTTTATCCCCTGAGTTACGGGGAGTGGTTTAAAGCACCCCACCTTTCTACCATAAGCAGATATTTCCCCAATGAGGCACATCCTCCCCTGGGAAAGTACATAACCGGGAGTGGTTTACTTTTATTTGCTTCTTTCCTCTCTCCTCTCACCGCAATCCGCTTGCCAGTAGTGATAATTGCTTCATTACTGGTGGTTTTTCTCTATCTCATTACCCGTAAATTTTACGGGAGGGAAGCGGGCTATTTTTCTGCCTTTGCCCTTCTCTTGACTCCCCGGGTTTTTGGTCATATGCACCTGGCCACTCTGGATATCTCGCTCACTTTTTTCTTTTTTATTTCTGTCTGGGCTTTTTATAGAGGATTATCTTCAATAAGGTGGTCAGTAATTTTCGGGATATTTGCCGGGCTTGCTATTTCGGTTAAAGCCGCCGGTTTCTTCCTCTTTCCAGCTCTCATTATCTGGGCGCTTGTTTTCAGGAAAAAAGAAGCCTGGAGGAATTTTGCTTTCTCACTTGTCCTTACTCCTCTGCTGTTTTTTCTTCTCTGGCCCAGGATGTGGGTAAATACTTCTCTGCATATGAAGCAGTTTGTACTTAACCAGATAATCCGTCTCCATATACCTGTTTACTACTTTGGAAAGGCGTATACAGAAGGCATGAGGGTTCCCTGGCACTATCCATTGCTTATGACTGTATTTACAGTACCTTTTTTTCTTCTCATTCTTTCCCTTCTGGGAATTATTCTTTTATTTAAAAAGGATAAAAACAAGCAGGATGAAGCCTTATTTGTTTTCCCGCCTTTGTTTTTTTTCTTTATGGTATCTTTACCCCAGGCGGAAAAATACGATGGAATAAGGTTGTTTCTGCCTGTTTTTCCTTTTCTCATGTTTTTTGCCGGGAAGGGGTTTTTATTTTTGAAAGAAAAATATTTGAAATCCCGCTATTTGTTGCTCTATTTGCTACTCTTGCCTTCTCTTGTTTCCTTATTCCTGATCCATCCTTTTTATCTCTCTTACTACAATGCCTTAATCGGAGGTTTAAAGGGGGCAGAAAAAAGGGGGATGGAGTTGACCTATTGGGGGGATGCTATTAACCGCAAAGTATTTGCCTGGATAAACGCAAATGCTTCCTGGGGAAGCATTATATCATTCTACCCTGCAGGTTACAGGCAGGTAAAGCTTTATTCCCTGCTGGGATATTTACGTAAGGACCTGCAGGGGCAGGATACAATTAATCAGAAAGCAGAGTATGTGGTGCTGCAGATGAGAAAAGGTATGTTCAACCAGAAGTGCCGGGAATTGCTAAAATACGGAAAAGAAGTCTTTTCCCTGGAGAAAGACGGAGTTTCTCTGGTAAAAATTTATAAAGGAGGAAAGCTTGCAGGAAAATCTGGTAGTAATTCCCACCTACAATGAGAGGGGAAATATAGAACGGCTTCTGGAAGAAGTTCTTTCCCTCCCTGTGGAGTTTGATGTGTTGGTGGTGGATGATAGTTCTCCCGACGGCACCTGGAAGGTAGTGGAGAAGATTGTAGAGAGGGAAAAGCGAGTCAACCTGATTATAAGGGCAGGGAAGCAGGGGCTGGGTAAAGCATACCAGGAAGGATTTTCCTGGGGAATTAAGGAAGGGTATAGGTTTATTTTTGAAATGGATGCAGATTTTTCGCATGCTCCAGAAGATTTAGTAAGGTTGCGAGAAGCGGCAGAGCTGTTTCCCGTGGTAATCGGCTCACGCTACGTAGAAGGAGGCAGGGTGGAGGGTTGGAGTAAGAAAAGGGAAGTTCTTTCTCGCCTGGGCAATCTTTATGTAAAGATTTTGCTCAAAATTTACCAGCAAGAGATGCTACGGGAGGTTTTCGCTGTTACCAGCGGCAGGTTCTGGAAGAAATACCGCTGGAGAAACTTTCCGGGCAAGGTTTTTCTTTTCAAATAGAGATGACTTTCTGGGCTCATAGGTTGGGTTTTGAGATAAAAGAAATACCAATTACCTTTAGAGAAAGGGAAGCAGGAGAGTCTAAAATGGATTCCTTTATAATTAGAGAGGCATTTTTCCTGGTCCCCCGTTTACGATGGAGAAAGTAAAAACAAAAGAATTTCTTATCCTTCTCCTCGCCTGTGGTTCGGGATGGAATTTAAAAAGCCCTGGCTAAAGATTTACCGCATTAATTAGCCCGTTTCAGTCAGCCTGTTATGACCTTAAGTAGAGCTATTATTCTTGTAAATTTCCTGGAATTTTGCTAAGATTTTTGGGGGTGGCAAATGAAAGGAATTTCTTTATCTTCTTTTGAGAATAGGAAAAAAACCAATAAGGAGGAAAAGGAGAGAATTGCCAAAAAAGTGCTGGAATTTATTCACCGGGGCAATACTCTTTTCCTGGGAGCGGGGAGTACTGTAACCTATGTAGCTGAGGCCTTGGCTAATTCAAGGAAGCATTTTATGCTGAAAATATGGACGAATAACCTGGCAGTGATTAATCTCTGGCTCCAGAAATACGAAAAAATGTTTATAGAAAATTTTGTGGGAGTGGTAGGTGGCGAGGTTATGGGAAAAAATCTTTCCGTGGTAAATATTCTCCTTCCTTTTCATAATCTTCCCCTGGCTATTATAGGTACACCGGGTATTTCTACGCATGGTATTACTGCGGACGATGTGTATACTGTCCAGCAGGTGGAGTCTCTGATTAAGAAGGTGGAAGAAGTAATTATCTGTGCAGATTCTTCCAAGATAGGAAGGGAATGTACCTATATTGCTCGCTCCATTAGAATGATAAAAAGAGATGTGAAAATAGGTAAAAAATATCGCCTTGTTACTATTGAATGTGAGGAAAATAAGGAAGAATTAGAGAAGCTTGCTCAAATAGGCTTCGAGATTATAAAGGTTTGAAGAGTGGGGACACGCTTTTCGAGGCAATTTTTGCCCAGGGAACAAGAAACCAGGAAACTATCTCCCTGCTTATTATTTACTGCCTTCCACTGCCTTCCATATCTAACGTATATAGTCTAATTCGTCTACTGGTTGCGGTTGCGTCCCAACATACGTCGGGAGAAACGTCATACGTTGTTCGTCCACCGTCCTTCCCCCACCTGTTTCCCCTGTGTGCCTCCTTCTCGTCTCCCTTTTCCCGTCATTCCCTCGAAAGCCCCGATATGCACCGGGACAGGCAGGAATCCACATCATGCATCCTGTATCTTGCATCCTTCCTACTCACTTATTAACTGTTTACTGCACCTACCCATCCCTAAACCAACTTAAAGTCTGTGGTCTAAGGTCTTACCTGGATGCCTGTTTTCGCAGGCATGACAGGCGAGCAGGTATCCTGTATCCTGCATCATGTATCCTGTATTTTTCTCATATCTGGATACCTGCTTACGCAGGTATGACAGGTAAAGTAGGTATCCTGTATCGTGTATCCCTCTCAGTCTACAGTCTATGGTCTAACGTCTACAGTCTAATCAAGGCGGCACTCACAACTAACAACTCGCAACTTATTTACTACTCACGCCTTACGTTTTACTGTTCACTACTTCTCCAGTCTAAAGTCTAAGGTCTAAAGTCTACAGTCTAAAATACTCACTGTTCACTACTTATTACTCGCAATTCTGCAAGGACTTTTATTAGTTTTTTCCTGTTATCCTCCTTCATGCTGCAGAGGGGGAGG
>JAADFP010000025.1 GCA_013152825.1 Caldisericota bacterium
TTTCCGCAGTGTTCTCTTGGAAGAAGGGTTAAGATATGATATAGTAGAAAGTGTTTTGGCTACTGGAGATGAGTCTCTCCAGGATGTATACCTGAAAGCCGCGGCTTTAGGAAACCTTCAAAAAGAGGGAAGATTCTCGCAGATAATGACACCTTACAAAAGAATCGCAAATATACTTAAACAGGCAGAAGAAAAGCGTGTTGCTGTTGGCATAGGCAAGGTGCAGGAAGAGCTTATCACGGAGAAAGCCGAGCAGGCATTGTGGGAAAAAACCCAGGCAATGCGCGCAGAAATCCCCCGTTACCTGCAGGAAAGGGAGTATAATAAAATATTGCACTGTCTGATAGGGCTGAAGCCTTCCGTGGACATGTACTTTGACCAGGTGTTGATAATGGAGGAAAACCCTTCCCGGAGAAGGAACCATCTCTCCATATTAAATGAAATTTACCGGATGTTTTCCCCTCTGGTTAACTTTTCCTTGCTCAGGGAAGAATAGAGAGAAGGAGAGAAACTATGGATAGAAAAATTTTTTTGCCTGAAAATGAAATACCCAGAGCCTGGTACAACTGTTTGCCCGATTTACCCAAACCCTTACCCCCGGTTATCCATCCCGGGACAAAGAAACCGATTACACCCGATGATTTAGCCCCTATTTTTCCCATGTCCCTGATAGAGCAGGAAGTATCCTCCCAGAGATGGATTGATACCCCGGAGGAGATACTGGACAAATACCTCCTCTATCGTCCCACGCCTTTACACCGTGCACGTAACCTGGAGAAGGCCATCGGGACAAAAGCAAGAATTTATTTTAAGAACGAATCTGTCTCCCCCCCTGGTTCTCACAAGCCCAACACCGCCATTGCCCAGGCCTACTATAATGCAAAAGAAGGGGTAAAAAGGATAGCCACAGAAACCGGGGCCGGACAGTGGGGTTCAGCCCTTGCCTTTGCCACCAAGATGTTCAACCTCCAGTGCACTATCTACATGGTAAAAATAAGTTATGAACAAAAACCCTACCGGAGGCTTTTAGCCCAATCCTGGGGTGCCGAGATGATTCCTTCTCCCTCTAACAAGACCAATTTTGGCAGAAAGATGCTGGAGCAGGACCCCGATTGCCTGGGAAGCCTGGGAATTGCTATTTCCGAGGCAGTGGAGGATGCCGCAACACACGACGATACAAAGTATTCCCTGGGCAGTGTTTTGAACCATGTCCTCCTGCACCAGACAGTAGTAGGTCTGGAAACCATTAAGCAATTAAAGATGGTAGGGGAGAAGCCAGATGTGCTCATAGGCTGTGTAGGTGGAGGCAGCAACTTTGCCGGGCTTATTCTTCCTTTCCTGCCAGAGAAGTTATCAGGAGAAAACATAAAGTTCCTGGCGGTTGAACCGCGTGCCTGTCCTACCCTGACCAAGGGATTATATAAATATGATTTTGGTGATACTGCCTGCACCACGCCTCTCCTGAAAATGTATACGCTGGGACATGACTTTGTCCCTGCCCCTATCCACGCAGGAGGGCTAAGATATCACGGGGCGGCCCCCATAGTTTGTCACCTTTACAACCTGGGCATTATAGAGGCTGTTGCTTACTACCAGCAGGAAATATTCCAGGCAGCCCTGCTCTTTGCGCAAACTGAGGGCTTCCTTCCTGCCCCAGAAACAGCCCATGCTATAAAAGCGGCTATTGACGAAGCAAAGGATGCTCCCGAAGGCAAAGTAATTGTCTATAATCATTCCGGCCATGGGCACTTTGATCTTTCCGCCTATGAGGCATACTTTGCCGGAAAACTGGAAGATTACGAGTATCCGGAAGAAAAAATTAGGGAATCGCTTAAAAAACTACCCGAAATAGAATTAGGAGGTTAAAAAAATGGGAAAGTATGTTTATTTCTTCGGTGATGGTTATGCAGACGGCGATGCTTCCATGAAAAATCTTCTGGGAGGCAAGGGAGCCAACCTGGCCGAAATGGCGCGGTTGGGGATACCCGTCCCTCCCGGTTTCACGATTACCACGGAAGTATGCACCTACTTCATGAAAACCAACGGCAAGTATCCGCCCAGCCTGGAAAAGGAAGTGGAGGAAGCATTAAAAAGAGTAGAGAAAATTACTGGCATGAGGTTTGGCGACCCCGATAATCCACTGCTATTTTCCGTACGTTCGGGCGCACGGATATCCATGCCAGGTATGATGGAAACAGTGCTTAATATAGGCCTGACCCAGGAGACGGCGCAGGGATTAATCAAGAAAAGCGGCGATGAAAGATTCGTTTATGATGCCTACCGCCGTCTTATCATGATGTACTCTGATGTAGTCATGGAAAAAGCAAAAGGGATAGAGCCGGAAGGCGGCATAGGTATCCGGGAAAAACTGGAAGAAGAACTCAGCAAGATGAAAAAAGCTAAAGGGGTAGAGTACGACACAGAGCTTGAAGCAGAAGACCTAAAGAAGCTTTGTGAAATCTTCAAAAAGCGGGTAAAAGAGGTACTCAAAGAAGAATTCCCCGACGATGCCCATAAACAGCTCTGGGGAGCAATTTCTGCTGTCTTTTACTCCTGGAACGGTAAACGGGCCGTATCTTACAGAAAAATTGAAGGCATCCCTGACGAATGGGGCACTGCAGTAAATGTGCAGACAATGGTTTTCGGCAACATGGGAGAAAACTCTGCCACAGGGGTGGCTTTTACCAGGAACCCGGCCACGGGCGAAAACGTATTCTACGGTGAATTCCTGGTCAATGCACAGGGAGAGGACGTGGTAGCAGGTATCCGCACCCCCCAGGCTATTAACGAAGCCTCCAAGAGCGAAGCTTCTAAGCATCTTCCCTCCCTGGAAGAGCTTATGCCGGAACTTTACCGGCAGCTGGTAGAGATAAAGAACAAGCTGGAGAAACATTACCGGGACATGCAGGATATAGAGTTTACCATCCAGGATGGCAAACTTTACATTCTTCAGACACGTACCGGGAAAAGGAACGGCACCGCAGCCATAAGGATGGCAGTGGAGATGTGCCAGGAAGGGCTAATCAGCAAAGAAGAAGCAGTTATGAGGGTGCAGCCCATACAGCTGGACGAGCTTCTCCATCCCATGATAGATCCCGCAGCAGAAGCTAAAGCCAAAAAACTTGCCACCGGGCTTCCCGCAGGTCCCGGCGGTGCACACGGGCAGATTGTGTTTACTGCTGACGAGGCAGAAAGATGGGCCAAGGAAGGCAAAAAAGTTATCCTGGTTAGAAATGAAACCAGCCCGGAAGACGTACATGGCATGCACGCGGCAGAGGCAATCCTCACTGCTACTGGCGGTATGACTTCACATGCTGCCCTGGTAGCCAGGGGCTGGGGAAAATGCTGCATAGTAGGCGCTGGTGCACTGCAGATAGATGCCGCCACAAAAACCATGCGTGTGGACGGCAAAGTGCTGAAAGAAGGTGACTGGATAACCCTCAACGGGACAAAAGGGGTGGTCTACGAGGGTAAGCTGGGGCTCATCCCGGCAGATCCGGAAAAGAACGAGATTTATAAACACCTGATGAGGTGGGCTGACAGTATACGAAAGATAGGCGTTAGGACAAATGCTGATAACCCGCAGGATGCTACCACGGCCAGAAGGTTTGGTGCCGAGGGCATTGGACTCTGCCGTACAGAACACATGTTCTTTGGGCATGATAGAATCACTGCCATGCGGGAGATGATTCTTGCAGACACGGAGGAAGGCAGAAAGAAAGCCCTGGAAAAACTCCTTCCCTACCAGAAAAAGGACTTCATGGGCATCTTCGAAGCCATGGCAGGACTTCCCGTGACCATCAGGACACTGGACCCCCCCCTGCATGAATTCCTGCCCCACGATGAGAAGAGCCAGAAGGAAGTAGCCCAGAAGCTGGGAATCTCTGCAGAAGAGGTAAAGGCAAAAGTTAACGCACTGCACGAGATGAATCCCATGCTGGGGCACAGGGGCTGCAGGCTGGGTATAACCTACCCTGAGATTACAGCCATGCAGGCACAGGCCATTATAGAAGCCGCCTGTGAACTGGCCAAGAAGGGGATCGAGGTATATCCGGAGATTATGATTCCCCTGGTAGGAACCAAGGCAGAACTGGAAAACCAGAAGAAAGTGGTAGATGAAGTCGCAAAAGAGGTTATGGCAAAGTACGGGGTGGAAGTAAAATACGCCGTGGGTACCATGATAGAAATCCCCCGTGCAGCACTTACCGCGGATGAAATTGCTGAACATGCAGAGTTCTTCTCCTTTGGAACAAATGACCTGACCCAGTTGACCTACGGATTTAGCCGGGACGATGTGGGAAAATTCCTACCAGAATACATAGATAAAGGCATACTGCCCAAGGACCCCTTCCAGACCATTGACGTAAACGGGGTGGGAAAACTGGTAGAGATAGGGATTAAAAATGGCCGCTCCAAGAAAAAAGACCTCAAGGTCGGCATCTGTGGAGAACACGGTGGAGACCCTGAATCAGTTAAATTCTGCCACCGCGTAGGCATGAACTACGTGAGCTGCTCTCCCTACCGGGTGCCCATAGCCAGGCTGGCTGCGGCCCATGCTGCCCTGGAAGAAAAAAAGAAGTGATGGAAGTAAAGACGGTTAAAATAAAAAACATCCCCGAGGGAGCAAACATCATCCTGGGGCAGAGCCACTTCATAAAGACTGTGGAGGATTTATACGAGGTAATAGTTACCTCTCTGCCCTCAGTAAAGTTCGGCATTGCCTTTGTGGAATCCTCGGGCGCCTGCCGGGTAAGAGGGGAGGGGAACGACGAGGTGCTAAAGAAGATTGCGCTGGGAAATGCCCTGGAGATAGGCGCAGGCCATACGTTTTTAATCATACTGCAGGACGCTTATCCCATTAATGTATTAAATGCCGTAAAGATGGTGCCCGAGGTGTGCAGGATCTTCTGTGCCACGGCAAACCCAGTAGAAGTTATTGTGGCAGAGACAGAGCAGGGGCGAGGGATTTTAGGCGTGGTGGACGGGATGAAACCAAAGGGAATAGAGCAGGAAGAAGACATTAAATGGAGGAAAGCTCTGCTTAGAAAACTGGGATATAAGTTAGACTATAGACCTTAGACTTGAGACTTTAGACAGGGGTAAGTGAAAAGTAAATAGTGAGCAGTAAGTTAGTATCCTACCTGTGCGCTGTGCCTGCGCCGTTGCGCGGCAGGCAGGTGTCTGCACGCAGACAGAGATTTTCCGGCTATAACTTTATTAAAACGCATTGGTAAACTCTTGTTTTTGCTGAAACGTGTGCTATAATGGATTGCACGAATCAAAATGAAGGGAGGTGAACAAGTATGAATAAGGCTGAGTTGGTAGAAAAAGTGGCAGAAGCAGTTTGCACAAAAAAGGAGGCAGAGGCAGCAGTAGATGCTATGATTACTGCTATTACCGATGCCCTGAAGAAGGGTGAAGACGTGAGGCTTGTAGGTTTTGGTACATTCCAGGTCAGGAAAAGAGCAGCAAGAGAAGGAAGAAACCCCCGGACTGGTGCTACCCTTTCTATTCCGGCAAAGAAAGTTCCCGTGTTTAAGGCTGGCAAAACACTCAAAGACGCTGTTGCCTGATTATCTTCTTTGTTTTAAAAAGGGCAATTCTCGAAGGGAAAACTTCGGGGTTGCCTTTTTTAATTGATTTTTATATTATTTTTTGCTATTTTTAGACGATGTTGAGGCAGGCTAAATTTGCGGGTGATTTCTATCCAAGCGATATTTTTACCTTGCAGGACTCCATTGGAAATCTCCTGTTAAAAGGTGCGCCCCGGCAACGGGTGAAGGGAGCTATTGTGCCGCACGCCGGGTACCTTTTTGCCGGCAAAGTATATGCAGCAGTCTACTCCCGTATTGAGGTTCCCTCTAAAGTTGTACTATTAGGCCCTAATCATAAGGGGGAAGGGCCTCTATCTTCTATCTGGGATAAAGGAGCCTGGGAAACTCCCCTGGGGAAAGTGAAGGTTGACGAGGATATTGCAGATGCACTGCTTTCCTATTCCAGATTCTTAGAGGTAGATAGGCGTTCTCACGAAGAGGAGTATTCGCTTGAAGTGCAGCTTCCTTTCCTGCAGTACATTAATCCCCAAGTAGAAATTGTTCCCATACTCCTCTCCCCCTCTGATTACGAAGTGTACCAGGACATGGCCGACGCACTTAGTAATGTAGGGAAAGAATGGGGAGAAAATATCCTGTTTCTGGCCACCACGGACTTTACCAAGTACCAGTCCCAGGAAGAAGCTGAACAAAATGACCGGTTGAACCTGGAAATCTTTGCACACCTGGATGACCTGCTATTGCTGGAGAGGATGGGAAACAACCAGATAGATATGTGCGGTTATGTACCCGTAATCGTGAATATTTTAGCCTGCAAGGCACTGGGCGCAAAAAGGGGCGAAATCTTATCGTACTCTACAAGCGGGGAAGCCACCGGATACTACGAGGAGGTAGTAGGGTATGGAGGTATTGTAATAAAGTGATATGTTGCAAGTTTATACTGGTGATGGCAAAGGGAAGACTTCTGCTGCCATAGGAGCAGCCATTCGTGCCCTGGGCAGGGGATGGAGAGTCCTACTTATCCAGTTCTTCAAACCAGAGCCTTCTGGAGAAATCCGGGCACTTGCCTGTTTTTCTCCTTCCATTGAGATAGTACAAAGCAGGATTCCACACCCTCTATTCTCCCAGGAGCCAAAAGAAACAGTACAAACAAAATTAAAAGACGAATGGAAGGGGATGCTCTCCCGTATAGAAAAAGGGACATGGGACCTGCTTATACTGGATGAAGTGAACCTGGTCTTAACCGACGCATTCCTTACCTGGGAAGAAGTTTCTCCTGTCTTAAGCTTCCTGCCAGAAAAAGAAATTATTTTTACTGGACGGGGGATAATTCCTCCCCTAAAAAGCAAAGCAGACCTTATCACCGAAATGCTGAAAATAAAACATCCCTATGATAAGGGAGTCTCGGCAAGAGAAGGCATAGAGTACTGATGAAAAAATTAAGATTGGCAATAATTATCCTGGTTGGGATATTTACCACATCTTCTGTGGTAGCAATTTTCCTTGTTTCCTATAATGCGCTGACGAAAGAAAGCATCTCGCTGTTTGGTGAATACCAGCTGGCTCTCACCCAGGAAGCAGGGAAGAGATTTGCTGACTGGACAGAGAAACTTTATGGGGAGGTATACTGGCTATCCCGATTTTTAAGCGACACCAGCGAAGACGCCTGGCTCCCCCTTATGCAGGATACCTGGGAAAGGATAAGCAGCGGGAACAAACGCACAGTTAGAGAAATCTGGGTGCTGGATAAAGACGGGACGGGAAAGCTGGTCTTGCCTATCGAGGCCGAACACTTCTTTATAGGAAGAAACCTCGCCTACCGGACTTACTTCAAAAAAGCAAAAGAAACCCTGCAACCTGAGCTGACCCTTCCCTTCTTAGGAGAGGACGGGCGTTATCGCATTGCCCTGGTAGTACCTTTCAAAAAAGAAGGCAAGTTTAACGGGATAATCGGCCTTTCTCTTTCTCCGGAAACTCTTTACAGGGACCAATTTCACTTCCTGCGCCTGGGGCAGGGAAGCCAGATGGCTCTTGCGGATAAGGAAGGAAACGTCCTGCTTTCGCCCATGTACATAGGCGAAAAAATGTTCCTGTTAAAAGAAAAGGAAAAATTATATCCCCTCAACGCGCGGGTAATCAGGGGAAAGGTTCTCTTTGGTACCAGGAGCGTTTCTCCCCATAGCATAATCTCGTATGTCCCGCTACATATACTTGGTACTTCTTACAACTTAATCGCCTTTACTCCTCAACAGGAAGCATTGCTGTTTCCTATGAATGTCCTGCGCCTTCCTCTCATCTTTACTTTTGTGGCCATTGGCTTTATAATTCTGGGTTTTTATTCCTTCTGGGAAAGGATGAAAATGAGTGATAAGCTTTATAAGCTAAGCGTAACGGACGGATTGACCAAGCTGCGCAACCACCATAATTTTTACACCATCTTACCACAGGAAATAAGAAGGGCTGAGCGCTACAACCGTCCTCTTACCTTAATTATGTCGGATGTGGACGGGTTTAAAAAGTATAACGATACCTACGGGCACCTGGAGGGGGATAAAGTACTGGAGAAAATAGGAAAAATACTGCAACAATCTCTCCGAAAAGGCATAGATTCTGCCTTCCGCTACGGGGGAGATGAATTTGCCATACTTCTGCCTGAAACCAGCATAGAAGAAGCAAGGACAATTGCCGATAGAATACAGGAAAATTTTGCCGATGAGGGGCTCTCCTTAAGTATGGGCGTAGTAGAATGGGAAAAAGGGTGGGATGAGAAAACATTTGTCAGAGAAGCAGACCGTGCATTGTACAAAGTAAAGAAGGCAAAGTGAAATCTTTTTATACTGTTAAATTCCTTCCCGAAAATAAAGAGATACGGGTAGTAGAGGGGTCTTCTCTCCTCTTTGCTGCCATTAAAGCTGGCATAACCATAAATACCCCCTGTGGCGGCAAGGGTATCTGCGGGAAATGCCGGGTAGTAGTTTCTCCTGCGCCTGCCCCCACTCCGCAGGAAGATAAAATCTTGAGCAAAGAGGAAATA
>JAADFP010000026.1 GCA_013152825.1 Caldisericota bacterium
CTGGAGAAGGCCATCGGGACAAAAGCAAGAATTTATTTTAAGAACGAATCTGTCTCCCCCCCTGGTTCTCACAAGCCCAACACGGCTATTGCCCAGGCCTACTATAATGCCAAAGAAGGGGTAAAAAGGATAGCCACAGAAACCGGGGCCGGACAGTGGGGCTCGGCCCTCGCCTTTGCCACCAAGATGTTCAATCTCCAGTGCACTATCTACATGGTAAAAATCAGTTATGAACAAAAACCCTACCGCAGGCTTTTAGCCCAATCCTGGGGTGCCGAGATGATTCCTTCTCCCTCTAATAAGACCAATTTTGGCAGAAAGATGCTGGCACAGGACCCCGATTGCCTGGGAAGCCTGGGAATTGCCATCTCCGAGGCAGTGGAGGATGCCGCAACACACGAAGACACAAAGTATTCCCTGGGCAGTGTTTTGAACCATGTTCTCCTGCACCAGACCGTGGTAGGCCTGGAGACCATTAAGCAATTAAAGATGGTGGGGGAGAAGCCAGATGTGCTCATAGGCTGTGTAGGTGGAGGCAGTAACTTTGCCGGGCTTATTCTCCCTTTCCTGCCGGAAAAATTATCCGGAGAGAATATAAAGTTCTTAGCGGTTGAACCGCGTGCCTGCCCCACCCTGACCAAGGGTTTATACAAATACGATTTTGGTGATACTGCCTGTACCACGCCTCTTCTGAAAATGTATACGCTGGGACATGACTTTGTCCCTGCCCCTATTCACGCAGGAGGGTTAAGATATCACGGAGCGGCCCCCATAGTTTGCCACCTTTACAACCTGGGCATCATAGAGGCGGTAGCCTACTACCAGCAGGAAATATTCCAGGCAGCCCTGCTCTTTGCTCAAACTGAGGGCTTCCTACCTGCTCCGGAAACAGCCCATGCTATAAAAGCGGCTATTGACGAGGCAAAGGACGCACCGGAAGGCAAAGTGATTGTCTATAATCACTCCGGGCATGGCCATTTTGACCTTTCTGCCTACCAGGCATACTTTGCCGGGAAACTGGAAGACTACGAGTATCCGGAAGAAAAAATTAGGGAATCGCTTAAAAAATTACCCGAAATAGAATTAGGAGGTTAAAAAATGGGAAAGTACGTTTATTTCTTCGGTGATGGCTATGCAGACGGCGATGCTTCTATGAAAAATCTTCTGGGGGGCAAGGGAGCCAACCTGGCCGAAATGGCGCGGTTGGGGATCCCCGTTCCTCCCGGTTTCACGATTACCACGGAAGTATGCACATATTTCATGAAAACCAACGGCAAGTATCCACCCAGCCTGGAAAAGGAAGTTGACGAAGCATTAAAAAGAGTAGAGAAAAGCACCGGCATGAAGTTCGGTGATCCCGACAACCCGTTGCTCTTTTCCGTACGTTCGGGAGCTCGGATATCCATGCCCGGCATGATGGAGACAGTGCTCAACATAGGCCTGACCAGTAAGACTACCCAGGGCCTAATCAAGAAAAGTGGCGATGAAAGGTTTGTCTACGATGCCTACCGCCGTCTTATCATGATGTACTCTGATGTAGTAATGGAAAAAGCAAAAGGGATAGAGCCAGAAGGTGGCATAGGTATCCGGGAAAAACTGGAAGAAGAACTCAGCAAAATGAAAAAAGCAAAAGGGGTGGAGTACGATACTGAGCTTGAAGCAGAAGATTTAAAGAAACTCTGTGAAATCTTCAAAAAGAGGGTAAAAGAGGTACTTAAAGAAGAGTTTCCCGACGACGCCCATAGACAGCTCTGGGGAGCAATTTCTGCTGTCTTTTACTCCTGGAACGGTAAACGGGCCGTATCTTACAGAAAAATCGAAGGCATCCCTGACGAATGGGGCACTGCAGTAAATGTGCAGACAATGGTTTTCGGCAACATGGGAGAAAATTCTGCCACAGGCGTTGCCTTTACCAGAAACCCGGCCACGGGTGAAAACGTATTCTACGGCGAATTCCTGGTCAATGCGCAGGGAGAGGACGTAGTAGCAGGTATCCGCACTCCCCAGGCTATTAACGAAGCCTCCAAGAGCGAAGCCTCTAAGCATCTTCCTTCCCTGGAAGAACTCATGCCAGAACTTTACCGGCAACTGGTAGAGATAAAGAACAAGCTGGAGAAACATTACCGGGATATGCAGGACATAGAGTTTACCATCCAGGATGGCAAACTGTACATTCTCCAGACACGCACCGGGAAAAGAAATGGAACTGCAGCAATAAGGATGGCGGTGGAGATGTGCCAGGAAGGGCTCATCAGCAAAGAAGAAGCAATTATGAGGGTACAGCCCATACAACTGGACGAGCTTCTCCATCCCATGATAGATCCCGCAGCAGAAGCTAAAGCCAACAAACTTGCCACCGGTCTTCCCGCCGGCCCAGGTGGGGCACACGGGCAGATTGTGTTTACTGCTGACGAGGCAGAAAGATGGGCTAAAGAGGGTAAAAAAGTCATCCTGGTTAGAAATGAAACCAGCCCGGAAGACGTACACGGCATGCACGCGGCAGAGGCAATCCTCACTGCTACTGGTGGTATGACTTCACATGCTGCCCTGGTAGCCAGGGGCTGGGGAAAATGCTGCATAGTAGGCGCTGGCGCACTGCAGATAGATGCCGCGACAAAAACTATGCGTGTGGACGGCAAGGTGCTGAAAGAAGGTGACTGGATAACCCTCAATGGGACAAAAGGCGTTGTTTACGAGGGCAAGCTGGGGCTCATTCCTGCCGACCCGGAAAAGAACGAGATATACAAACACTTAATGCGCTGGGCTGACAGCATACGCAAGATAGGTGTTAGAACAAATGCTGATAACCCGCAGGATGCTGCCACGGCCAGAAGATTTGGAGCCGAGGGTATTGGCCTCTGCCGCACAGAACATATGTTCTTTGGGCATGACAGAATCACGGCCATGCGGGAGATGATTCTGGCAGACACGGAGGAAGGCAGAAAGAAAGCCCTGAAAAAACTTCTTCCCTACCAGAAACAAGACTTCATGGGCATCTTTGAAGCTATGGCAGGACTTCCTGTGACCATACGAACACTGGACCCTCCTCTGCATGAATTCCTGCCTCACGATGAAAAGAGCCAGAAGGAAGTAGCACAGGAACTGGGAATCTCGGCAGAAGAAGTAAAAGAGAAAGTCAATGCACTGCACGAGATGAATCCCATGCTGGGACATAGAGGCTGCAGATTGGGTATAACCTACCCTGAGATTACGGCCATGCAGGCACAGGCCATCATAGAAGCAGCCTGTGAACTGGCCAAGAAGGGGATTGAAGTATACCCAGAGATCATGATTCCATTGGTAGGCACCAAAGCAGAACTGGAAAACCAGAAGAAAGTGGTAGATGAGGTAGCAAAAGAGGTTATGGCAAAGTCCGGGGTAAAAGTGAAATACGCCGTAGGTACCATGATAGAAATCCCCCGTGCAGCACTTACCGCGGATGAAATTGCTGAACATGCAGAGTTCTTTTCTTTTGGTACAAATGACCTGACCCAGTTGACCTACGGGTTTAGCCGGGACGATGTGGGAAAATTCTTACCAGAATACATAGATAAAGGCATACTGCCCAAGGACCCCTTCCAGACCATCGACGTAAACGGGGTGGGAAAACTGGTAGAGATAGGGATTAAAAATGGCCGCTCCAAGAAAAAAGACCTCAAGGTTGGTATCTGTGGAGAACACGGTGGAGACCCAGAATCAGTTAAATTCTGCCACCGGGTAGGCATGAATTACGTGAGTTGCTCTCCTTACCGGGTTCCCATAGCCAGATTGGCAGCAGCCCACGCTGCCCTGGAAGAAAAAAACAGCAAAAATAAGTGATGGAATTAAAAACAGTTAAAATAAAAAACATCCCCGAGGGAGCAAACATCATACTGGGGCAGAGCCACTTCATAAAGACGGTTGAGGATATATACGAGGTTATAGTCACCTCCCTGCCTTCAGTAAAGTTCGGTATTGCCTTCGTGGAGTCCTCGGGCGCCTGCCGGGTGAGAGGCGAGGGGAACGATGCGACACTGAAGAAGATTGCGCTGGAAAATGCCCTGGATATCGGGGCAGGCCATACTTTTTTAATCATACTGCAGGAGGCCTACCCTATCAACATCTTAAATGCGGTAAAGATGGTGCCCGAGGTATGCAGAATCTTTTGCGCCACGGCAAATCCCGTAGAGGTCATTGTGGCAGAGACAGAACAGGGACGTGGTATCTTGGGTGTGGTGGACGGGATGAAACCAACGGGAATAGAGCAGGAAGAAGACATCAAATGGAGGAAAGCTCTGCTTAGAAAACTGGGATATAAGTTAGACTATAGACCTTAGACTGTATAGTCAGTAGCGAGTAGATAGTAGTGAGTAGCGAGGGAAAGGGTAGTAAGCAGTTATGAGAAAACCCTGAACCACAAATCTCGATAAATATCGGGATAGTTTGTTTGGATTTTGGTATTTGGGGTTTGTAATTTATTTAGAGTTTAGAATTTGTTGTTTAGGGTTTACCCCAACACCCGCCTACCTGTGCGCTGTGCCTGCGCCGTTGCGCGGCAGGCAGGTGTCTGTACGCAGATAGGGATTTTGAGATTTTCCGGCTATAACTTTATAAACCACAGTGGTAAACTCTTGTTTTTGCCGAAACGTGTGCTATAATGAATTGCGTTAATCAAAATGAAGGGAGGTGAACGAGTATGAATAAAGCTGAGTTGGTAGAAAAAGTGGCAGAGACAGTCTGTACAAAAAAAGAGGCAGAAGCAGCAGTAGATGCCGTGATTAGTGCAATTACTGAGGCGCTGAAGAAGGGGGAGGATGTAAGGCTTGTAGGTTTTGGTACATTCCAGGTCAGGAAAAGAGCAGCAAGAGAAGGGAGAAACCCCAGGACCGGTGCTACCCTCTCTATTCCGGCAAAGAAAGTTCCTGTGTTCAAAGCTGGTAAAACACTTAAAGACGCTGTTGCCTGATTATCTTCTTTATTTAAAAAGGGCAATTCTCGGAGGGAAAACTTCGGGGTTGCCTTTTTTAATTGATTTTTCTTGCATTTTTTGCTATTTTTAGACGATGTTCAGGCAGGCAAAGTTTGCAGGGGATTTCTATCCAAGTGATGTTTTTACCCTGCAGGATTTTATCCGCAATCTCCTGTTAGAAGGTGTCTCCCGGGAACGGGTGAGGGGAGCTATTGTGCCGCATGCCGGGTACATTTTTGCTGGTAAAGTCTATGCTGAGGTTTACTCCCGCATCGAGATTCCCGCTAAAGTTGTGCTATTAGCTCCTAATCACAAAGGGGAGGGCCCCCTATCTTCCATCTGGGATAAAGGCACGTGGGAGACTCCCCTGGGAAAGGTGCGGGTTAACGAGGATATTGCGGATGCACTGCTCTCTTATTCCCGGTTCTTAGAAGTGGATATGCGCTCCCATGAAGAGGAATATTCTATAGAAGTGCAGCTTCCCTTTTTGCAGTACATTAATCCCCGGGTAGAAATTGTTCCTATACTCCTCTCCCCCTCTGACTATGAAATGTACCAGGATCTGGCCGATGCACTCAGTAATATCGGGAAGGAATGGGGAGAAAAGGTCTTGTTTCTGGCTACTACGGACTTTACCAAGTACCAGTCACAGGAAGAAGCTGTGCAAAATGACAGTTTAACCATGGAAATATTTGAGCACCTGGACGACCTGCTTTTGCTGGAGCGGATAGCACATAACCAGATAGACATGTGCGGCTATGTGCCGGTAATAGTAAATATTTTAGCCTGTAAGGCGCTGGGAGCAAAAAAGGGAGAAATTCTATCATACTCTACAAGCGGAGAGGTAACTGGATATTACGATGAGGTGGTAGGGTATGGAGGCATTATAATAAAGTGATATGCTTCAAGTTTACACTGGCGAGGGTAAGGGTAAAACTTCTGCTGCCATAGGTGCAGCTATTCGCGCCCTGGGCAGGGGCTGGAGAGTATTACTCATTCAGTTCTTTAAACCTGCACCATCGGGAGAAATTCAGGCGCTCGCTTGCTTTGCGCCCCTACTTGAAGTGATGAGGAGCAAAGTCCAGCATCCTTTCTTCTCCAAAGAGAAAAAAGAAACCGCGCAAACCAGATTAAAAGACGAATGGAGCAACATGCTTTCCCATATAGAAACAGGGAAATGGGATATGCTTATACTGGATGAAATGAATGTGGTCTTAACTGATGCATTCCTTACCTGGGAGGAGGTTTCTCCTGTCTTGAGATTTCTCCCTGAGAAAGAGATTATTTTTACCGGACGGGGGATAATTACTCCCCTGGAAAGAAAGGCAGACCTTATAACCGAAATGTTAAAGGTAAAACATCCTTATGATAGGGGGTTGCCGGAGAGAGAAGGAATAGAGTACTGATGAAGAAATTAAGACTGGCAATAATCATTGTAATTGGAATATTTACCATATCTTCTGTATTAGCCATTTTCTTCGTTTCCTATAATGCTTTGACCAAAGAAAGCATTTCTCTCTTTAGTGAATACCAGCTGGCTCTTACCCAGGAAGCGGGGAAGAGGTTTACTGACTGGATAGAGAAGCTTTACGGCGAGGTCTACTGGTTATCCCGCTTTTTAAGCGACACCAGTGAAGAGGCCTGGTTACCCCTTATGCAGGATACCTGGGAAAGAATAAGAAGCGGGAATAAACGCACCATTAGAGAAATCTGGGTGCTGGATAAGGAAGGAAAGGGGAAGTTTATCTTGCCTGTCGAGGCCAGGAATTTCTTTATAGGAAGAAGCTTCTCCTACCGGAATTACTTCAAAAAAGCAAAAGAAACCCTGCAACCTGAGCTGACCCTTCCCTTCTTAGGAGAGGACGGACGTTATCGCATTGCCCTGGTGGTACCTTTTAAAAAAGAAGGCAAGTTTAACGGGATAATCGGCCTTTCTCTTTCTCCGGAAACCCTTTACAGGGATCAATTTCACTTTCTGCGATTAGGGCAGGGAAGTCAGATGGCTCTTTCGGATAAAGCAGGAAACGTGCTTCTTTCTCCCATGTACATAGGGGAAAAAATCTTCCTGCTCAAAGAAAAAGAAAGACTGTATCCTCTTAACTCGCGCGTAATTCGAGGGAAGGTGCTCTTTGGGAACAGGGTCTTTTCTCCTCACAGCATAATCTCGGATGTCTCGCTAAATTTATTCGGCTCCTCTTACAACCTAATCGCCTTCACCCCGCAACAGGAAGCTTTGCTCTTTCCCATGAATGTGCTTCGCCTTCCCCTCGTTTTTACTTTTGTTGCCATTGGTTTTATAATACTGGGATTTTATTCCTTCTGGGAAAGAATGAAAATGAGTGATAAGCTTTATAAGCTCAGCGTAACGGACGGGTTGACCAAACTGCGTAACCATCATAATTTCTATACCGTCCTGCCACGCGAAATAAAACGGGCCAAGCGGTACAATCGCCCCCTCACTCTAATCATGGCAGATGTGGACGGGTTTAAAAAGTATAACGATACCTACGGACATCTGGAGGGGGATAAAGTATTGGAGAAAACAGGGGCAATCTTGCAGGAGTCACTCCGGGAAGGAATAGATGCTGCTTTCCGCTATGGAGGCGATGAATTTGCTATACTTCTGCCTGAAACCAGTGTAGAAGAAGCAAAGAAAATTGCCGATAGAATCAAGGAAAAGTTTGCTGATGAGGGCCTTTCCTTAAGTATGGGTGTGGTAGAATGGGAAAAAGGCTGGGATGAGAAAACATTGGTTAGAGAAGCCGATCGTGCATTGTATAAAGTTAAGAAGGCAAAGTGAAATCTTTTTATACTGTTAAATTCCTTCCCGAAAATAAAGAGATACGGGTAGTAGAGGGGACTTCTCTTCTCTTTGCTGCCATTAAAGCTGGCATAACCATAAATACCCCCTGTGGCGGCAAGGGCATCTGTGGGAAATGCCGTGCGCTGGTTACGCCTGCCCCTCTTCCCACCCCGCAGGAAAAGAAGATTTTAAGCGAGGAGGAAATAGGAAAAGGCTGGCGGTTATCCTGCCAGCATCAGGTGAATGCCAATCTAAATGTAGAAATTCCCTCATCATCCCGCTACTTCCGCCAGGCCATCCTCACAAAAATTCAGGGAGGCAAAATCTCCCTCTCTCCCCCGGTAAAGAGGGTTTCTTTTCCCATCCCCTCTCTTTCCCTGGGAGAGAGAAGTATAGGGGAAAAGGTGTTGCCTCCCCAACTGGCCATTGATCTTTATTCCTTGCGACACCTGGCGCAAAGTTTTAAAAAGGGAAGAGCCTTTGCTTCCGTAATAAATGCTCACCAGGTCCTGGAGGTAAACCAGGAAAGCAGACTCTTTGGCATAGCCTTTGATATTGGCACCACTACGGTGGTAGGATACCTGGTGAATCTGGAAACTGGTGAAATGCTGGATGTCCATGCTATTACAAACCCCCAGGTCATTTATGGCGATGACGTAATCTCTCGTATTGAGTATGCTTCCCGGGAAGATGGCCTCAAAAATTTGAGCCAGGCTATCCTGGCAGGAGTAAACACCATAATAAAGGAACTCTGTAAAAAGAACCACCTTTCTCCGGAAGAAAAGAAATTTTTGAGATAAGTGTCGCCGGTAATTCCGCTATGCTCCACCTTTTTCTCTCTGTGGATACTGCCTCTCTTGCACGCATTCCCTTTGTTCCGGTATGGAGAAGCTCTTTATATTTCCCTGCCCGCGAACTGGGCATAAAGATTAATAAGAGGGGCTGGATTTACCTGCTTCCACTCATTGCCTCCTTTGTGGGAGCAGATACCTCAGGCGTTATTCTTTCCACCCGGATAGACAAACTCAAGGGTATCAGGCTGGCGGTGGACATCGGGACAAACGGGGAAATCATCCTCTCCGTAAACGGCAAGCTGACGGTTACCTCTACTGCCGCAGGCCCGGCCTTTGAAGGAGCACGCATCAGCAGGGGAATGCGCTCAGAAATAGGAGCCATTGATGGGGTAAAGATTAAGCAGGGCATGATTGAAATAAGTGTAATAGGCGGCGGCAAACCTCGTGGCATATGCGGCACAGGAGTGGTGGATGCTGTCTCCGAGATGTTGCGTGTGGGGATATTAGACGAAACCGGCAGGATAAAAACTATAGAAGAACTAAAAGGAAAAGTGCCCTCTCCCCTGCTCGCCCGGGTTAAAAAAGGTGCCTTCGTACTGGTAGAAGGCAAAGAGGAGATCCTCATCACCCAGAAGGATGTAAGGGAATTACAGCTGGCAAAGGGAGCCATAAGAGCAGGAATGAAGGTTCTACTGCAGAGTAAGGGATATGGAGAAGAAGACCTGGACCAGCTGATTCTGGCCGGTGGTTTTGGCAATTACGTGAGGAAAAGCAGCGCCCGGAGAATCGGCCTCATTCCTCCTATAAAACTGGAGAAAGTAAAGGTGGTAGGTAACGCCGCCGGAGCAGGAAGCTATATAACCCTTCTTTCCCTAAAAAAACGGAAGGAACTGGAGAAATTAATAGAAAAGGTGGAATACATAGAACTGGGGAATAAACCGGAATTCATGGAAGAATTTACCTCCAGCATGTATTTCTCTGGCCAGGGATAAAGAGAAAGCCTCCTCTTTTGTAACTACACAAAATGCTTCCTGTTAATGGTGGAGTAGTCCCCCGGGGGTGATAGTTAGGAATCAGGTGAGAAATGTATAACTGGGACATACGACTATTTTATTTCCTGAACGGCTTTTCCTCCCCGCCTGTGGATAAATTCATGGTATTTCTC
Organism: Caldisericota bacterium; assembly: GCA_013152825.1. Classification (GTDB taxonomy): domain Bacteria; phylum CAIJMQ01; class CAIJMQ01; order JAADFP01; family JAADFP01; genus JAADFP01. The sequence goes on from JAADFP010000026.1 coordinate 9,711, forward strand.
TCTTCTTTCCAGTACTGGAGGCTCCCCCTCTTAGTTTTACTGGGAGGGTTGCTTATTCTGGGAACCCGGAAGGAGAGAAAATTCGTGCTTGTCCTTTTTATAACCATACTTCTCTCTGACCAAATTGCCCGCTTGCTCAAGATTATCATTGCCTCTCCCCGTCCCTATAATTTTCTCTCCGGGGTTAGAGCCATAGTGGGCAAGGCTCCGTCCTTCGGGTTCCCTTCCAACCATGCAGCTAACTCTTTTGCCCTGGCAACCCTTACCTCTTTTTATTACAGAAAGGCCTCCTGGTTCCTCTTCCCTCTGGCTATTTTAGTCTCCCTGTCACGCGTTTACGTAGGCGTGCACTTTCCCTCTGATGTGATAGCCGGAGCTTGTATAGGCGGGTTAATCGCCTGGGGAATGGGGAAAGTGAGTAAAGTAGTAAACAGTGAATAGTAAGTAGTAAATAGTTTCTTGGTCCCCTGGTTTTTAGTTTTATGGATTGGGATATGTTTAGAGCCTGTCCCGATAACTACCCGCCCCTGGCATTCTTCACTGCTTCGAGGTGAGATATCTTGCGCATAGGATTTCACATACCTCTCAGTGGAGGATGGCGTAAAGCCGTTGACTATGCTTGCCTGCTGGGCTGTCAAACAATGCAGGTTTTCTCCCATAATCCCCGTAGCTGGGGAGGCTTCTCTGAGGGAAAAAACGTGAAGCTACTCCTTCATGCTGCTAACATAAAACCATTGATAATCCATTCTGCTTATATTGTTAACCTCGCCTCTCTAAAATATGGGGAAAAGTCAAGAGAATTGTTGCTAAAAGAAAGAGAAAAAGGGAAAAGATGGGGGGCAGAGTTTTTAGTATTCCATCCCGGGAGTGGCGATAAGAAAACACTTTACCAGAACCTGGAAATCCTCTCCCAGCACTTTTCTTCTCCCCCCTACCTCACCATAGAGAATACTTCCGGCGGGGGAAGAAGGTTGGGCAAGGACCTGCGAGAGATAGAGGAAATATTATGTTTATTTCCCTATCTCAGGTTCTGCCTGGATACTGCGCATCTTTTCCAGCAGGGCTACAACCTTGCCTCCCGGCGAGGCAGGAGGCATCTCTTCCGTTTCCTTGGGGAAAAGATAGGAGAAGAAAAGCTCGCCATTGTGCATCTCAATGACTCCCTCACTCCGCTCTCTTCCCATTTTGACCGGCACTGGCACATAGGAAGGGGCAAGATAGGGGAAAGAGGCATGCAAGAGATGCTCAGAGAATTTTCCCGCCGGGATATTGCAGTAATCATGGAAACACCCGGTATTGGCTCTGAAATGGACCGGATAAATATGCAGAAAGCAAGGGCACTTTGCAGGGCACCTCACTCCACAGTTACTGACTTGGCCAGGTTTCTGGGTTTATCCACATCACAGCCTCTCTTTAATGCTGTATAGTAGGCTAAAAGCTGCAAGGGGATAACCGTAAGCAAAGGCATAATATATTGACTCGTCTCCGGAACAGGAATTACCATGTCAGCAATCTTTTTCACCTCCCTGTCCTCGTCATTTACCAGGGCAATTATAAAGCCACCTCTGGCTTTTACCTCTTCCACATTTCCCATAATTTTCTGGTAGGAGCTATCCTGCACCGCAATAAAGACTACTGGCATTTCCTGATCTACGAGGGCTATGGGGCCATGCTTCATTTCCGCTGCCGGGTAACCTTCTGCGTGGATGTAGCTTACCTCTTTTAGCTTCAAAGCCCCTTCCAGTGCAATAGGAAATTGAAAACCTCTTCCCAGGTAAAGTGCATTATTCTTCCCCAGGAAATACTGTGAAATATTCTCTATTTCTTTACTTCTCCCCAGAATCATCTCCATCTTCGCGGGGATATTTTGCAGTTCTTTTATGTGGATATCTATAACCTGCTGGGAGATTCTCTCTTTTTCCCTGGCTAAATAAAGCGCAAAAAGATATAGTACGGTAAGTTGCGCCGTAAAAGCTTTGGTAGAAGCTACTCCTATCTCAGGGCCTGCTTTAGTATATAGGACATAATCGCTTATTCTATCCATGGAACTACCGGGAACATTACAGATAGCAAAAACATTACATTTTTTCTTAGCCTCTCGTAGAGCAGCCAGGGTATCTGCAGTTTCTCCTGACTGGGATATAGCGATGACAAGGTCCCTTTCACTTAAGACGGGATTCCGGTATCTAAATTCAGAGGCATACTCGACCTCCACGGGAACACCACTTAGTTCCTCAATCATGTACTCTCCCAATAGCCCTGCATGCCAGCTCGTACCACATCCTACCAGTATAATTCTCTCTACCTCTTTTATAATCCTGGGGGGGGTATTAGCGAAAAACAGGCTGTTTAAAATATGCCGGGCTGTTGACTTAACTACTGTGGGTTGCTCAAAAATTTCTTTCAACATGAAATGGGGGAAATCTCCCTTTTCTATTTTCCCAGGCTCCATGCTTATTTCCTGAAAAACTTTTTCCCTTTTCCTGTTCTTCCCGAAAGGTAAAATATCTACCCCTCTATCTATAACCGCCATCTCCTCATCTTCCAGAAAAATCACCTTCTTCGTATACTTCAGAAAGGCCATCGCATCAGAAGCAACAAAGAAGTTGTCGCCTGCTATCCCAATGGCTAAGGGGGAATGCTTGCAAGCTGCAATAACTTTCCCCGCATTTACCCACATTACTACCACAGCAAAGCTTCCTCTCAATTCTGTCAAGGCCTTCTTAACTGCCTCTTCAAATTCGTACCTTTTTATATATTTTTCAATCAGGTGGGTAATGACTTCTGTATCTGTCTCGGAAATAAACCGGTGCCCCTCCTGCTCCAGGCTTTCCTTAATTGCTTTGTAATTTTCAATAATCCCATTATGTACCAGGGCAATTTCCCTGGCACAATCAAGCTGCGGGTGGGCATTTTCCTGTGTTACCCTCCCATGCGTAGCCCACCTTGTGTGGCTTATAATACGAAGCCGGTGCGAACCGTTTATCGGGAGTGAAGAAGTAAGTTCCTCAATCTTTCCCTTCCCGATTTTTTTCTCTACCTTTAATCCGCTATCACTTAGAAGAGCATAACCGCATGAATCATATCCTCTATATTCCAGCGTTTGTAGCCCCTTCCTGACTATGTCCTGAATATTACCTTTCCCTATAAATCCGAATATCCCGCACATTATATGTATATATTACAAATTGCCTGGCATTTTGTCAAGAAAATTGCTTGTTTATTGTCTCATATTTTAGTTATAGCCATACAATAATACCCCTGTTTATCAGGCCCTGCTTAACCTTTGCTGAACATGGGAAAGCTGTTGTATATTATTGACAGGAGGAAGTATCTCTGTTAGATTATTCATATGAGGAAAATACTCAGCGGGAAAGAAGTTAAGACAATCTGGGAGAAATTGTGTAGAGAAATTGCCCGGGAAATTCCTCTCACCAACCTGGCGGTGGTAGGGATAAGAAGCAGGGGTGAATATCTGGCAAAAAGGCTGCAGGACTTCCTCTCTTATAAAACCAAGAAGAACGTCCCCCTGGGAGTACTGGATATAACCCTCTACCGGGATGACCTTACCCAGGTAGCGGAACAGCCGGTGATGAAAAGCACGGAAATCCCCTTTGATGTAACGGGAAAGAAAATAGTACTGGTGGACGATGTAATCTATACGGGAAGGACCATCCGGGCGGCACTGGATGAGTTAATTGACTTTGGCAGGCCTGCCTTTATCCGGCTTGCTGTTCTTATTGACCGGGGAGGCCGGGAATTGCCTATACAGCCTGACTTCGTAGGCAAATTCGTGGAAATAGAGCAGGAAGAGGTTGTGGAAGTAAAGCTATCCGAAGTAGATAAAGAAGAAGGGGCATATATAATTCGCAGACGATGAAGAAGTGGAAGAGGAAACATCTCATCTCTCTGAGAGAGTTAAATCCTGAAGAAATAGAGTTTATTCTGGAGACCACGCACTCTTTCCGGGAAATCCTGGAAAGGCCCATTCCCAAGGTGCCTACACTACGCGGTAGAACCGTGGCAAACCTTTTTTTTGAGCCTTCCACGCGCACGAGGATGTCCTTTGAACTGGCAGAAAAAAGGCTGAGCGCTGACACAGTGAACTTTTCTCCTGGCTCCTCAAGTGTGCTAAAGGGAGAGACACTCCTGGATACAGTAAAAAACATAGAGGCTATGAAAACCGATGCGGTAGTGGTAAGGCATTCTTCCCCGGGGATCCCCTACTTTTTGGCCTCACGTCTACTGCATTCTACCATAATTAACGCCGGTGACGGGGCACACGAACACCCCACACAGGGCCTGCTGGACATCTTTACCATGCTGGAGCGGAAAAAGAAGATTAAAGGGTTGAAGGTGGCTATTGTGGGTGATATACGATTTTCCCGGGTGGCACGTTCGAATATCTGGGGCCTTACCAAACTGGGAGGAGAGGTAAGGGTAGTAGCCCCCCCCACTTTGCTCCCTCCAAATATTGAAAAACTGGGAGTAAAAGTTTTCCACTCTCTATCCGAAGGGATAAAAGACGTGGATGTACTGATGGTGCTAAGGCTCCAGAGAGAAAGACAGAAAGAGTCCTTCATCCCCTCGGTGCGAGAATACAGGAAGCTCTACGGCATAACCCTGGACAAGCTGAAGTGGGCAAAAGATGATGTTCTAATCATGCATCCGGGCCCTATCAACCGCGGCGTAGAACTTGATCCGGAAGTAGCAGACTCTCCGTACTCCGTGATTTTAAGCCAGGTGACTAACGGAGTAGCAGTAAGAATGGCTGTGTTCTATCTCCTTCTGGGTGGGGAAGGATGGGAATAGTCAGTTTAAGCCTTCAACCTGTAGATCTACCGCATGGCTTGCCTGGTGCAGATTAAATGTACTGTCCCAAATGCAAGGTAAAGATGGAAGAACAGAAGAGGGTATATCATGGCCAGAGGAAATGGATATGCAGGAATTGTGGGAAAGTAAGAATGGAGAGAATAAAAAGCGAGCGGCGGCGAAAATCCGGGGCTGCCTGAGACTTCTCCTCTTTGTTTCCCTACTCTTCCCTGCCTTTCTCTCTTATCCACAAAGAATCTCCTCCCCGGGCGATTTGTACAGAGAAGGGATGAAATCCCTCCGTCTGGGAGAATTTACAAAGGC
>JAADFP010000027.1 GCA_013152825.1 Caldisericota bacterium
ATCAGGGAATGCATCAATTTCCCACCACTGCCATGCGAAAGAAGAACTTTAGAATACATCTCGGGAACTATTATATCAAAATAATAAGCAGTAGGTTTGGTGGTTGCAATATTGTAAACAGTGAGCAGAGGACTGGACACTGGTTTCCTGCCTGCCTGCTCTCCCGTGAGTCGGGAGCTGGCAGGGGAGCAGGCGGGAATATCGGAAAGCAGGTGAGCATCCAATTATAGTAGACAAGCACCTCTAATTTCTCAATCCGAAATACTCACTCGTCAATCATATACAAAAAGATGGAAAATTATTCTCCTGGATGGTAAAATCTTCTATGCTAAAAAAAGTTTTAGTTACTGGTGGAGCTGGATTTATTGGCTCACATCTCGTTGATCTCCTGGTAGAAGAGGGATACCAGGTTAAAACACTCGATTCTTTCCATACCCAGGTGCATAAAGAAAAACCCACTTACCTTAACCCTGCCTGTGAATATATTGAGGGAGACATCAGGGACCGGAAATTACTCTCTTCTCTTGTTGCAGATGTGGAGGGCATCTTTCATCTGGCTTCCCGGGTGGGCGTGGGGCAATCCATGTATCAAATAGAAGAATATGTAGATGAAAACGTACGAGGCACCGCGGTTCTTCTGGATATACTGGCGAATGAAAAGCATAATATAAAAAAATTGGTAGTGGCTTCCTCTATGAGTATATATGGCGAAGGTGCTTATAACTGCGATGCCTGTGGTGTAGTTTACCCGGTAGAAAGAGAGGTTAGCGATTTGAGGCAGGGAATGTGGGAAATGAAATGCCCTCACTGCAAAGCAGTGGTGCATCCCATTCCTACCCCGGAAAATAAACCCCTGTGTCCTACTTCGATATATGCTCAGACCAAGAGGGACCAGGAAGAAATGTGTCTCCTCATAGGAAAAACTTACGGTATTCCCACCGTAGCGTTGAGATTTTTCAATGTCTTTGGTTCCCGACAGGCTCTTTCCAATCCCTACACCGGGGTAGTAGCCATTTTTTCTTCCCGTATTATTAACGGAAATCCTCCCATAATCTTTGAAGACGGTAAGCAGACCAGGGACTTCATTCATGTAAAAGATATAGCAAAAGCCTGTTTCCTCTCTTACGAGAAGGAAGAGGCAGACTACCAGGTTTTCAACCTGGGGAGGGGTAAGCCGGTGAGCATAGGAGAAATTTCCCGTTTGCTGCAAAAAATACTTAAAAAAGAAGTAGGGGAGGAAATTACTGGCAGGTTTAGAAAAGGAGATATTCGACACTGTATTGCTGACATAGCAAAATTAAAAAAATTCCTTTCCTTTGAACCGCGTTACTCATTGGAGGAAGGGATGGAGGAATTACTCTACTGGATGCAAAATGAACAGCCAGAAGACAACATACTTAAGGCATTACAGGAGCTTGAAGGAAGGAGGTTAGTAGAGTGAAAGCGTTAATCTTTGGCGGGGCAGGTTTCATTGGCGCAAATATGGCACTTAAAATCCTGGAAGAGGGAGGAGAAGTAATAATTTCCGATGACCTTTCGCGTGTAGGAAGCCGGTTGAACCTGGAATGGCTGCGCGGGAAAGGCAAGATGCGGTTTTTCCAGACAGATATTCGTCATTATCCCGGGGTAAGGGAAATAGTGCATGTACATAAGGATGTAGATGCAATCTTTCATTTTGCTGCCCAGGTGGCGGTTACTCTTTCTGTGGATAACCCCAGGAATGACTTTGAAATTAATGCCCTGGGCACGTTCAATGTACTGGAAGCAGTAAGAGAGGAAAACATAAACCCGCCCTTTATCTTTTCTTCCACCAATAAAGTTTATGGCGGAATGGAAAGGCTGAAAATCGAAGAAAAGGAAAAGAGATACATACTTCCCGATTACCCGGAAGGGATAAGCGAAGATCTTCCCCTGGATTTTCATTCTCCCTATGGCTGCTCCAAGGGATGCGCAGATCAATACGTACGGGACTATGCCCGTATATACGGCATGAATACAGTAGTCTTGCGGCAATCATGTATCTACGGTCCCCGTCAGTTCGGCATTGAGGACCAGGGCTGGGTAGCTCATTTTTTCATCTCCACCCTGCTGGGGAAACCACTTTTCATCTATGGTACCGGTAAACAGGTAAGGGACCTTCTTTACATAGATGACTTAATAGATCTCTGCTGGAAATGTAAAGACAACATAGAAAAGGTGAAAGGAGAAATATTCAATGTGGGAGGGGGGAAAGACAACACCCTTTCCCTGCTGGAATTGCTGGATATAATGGAACAAAAGAATATCAAGCCAGACATCTCCTTTGCTGAACCCCGTCCCGGCGACCAGGCAGTATTTATCTGTGACATAAGGAAAGCCCAGGCCAAATTGGGATGGGAGCCCAAAGTTAAAGTTGCAGAGGGCATAGATAGACTCGTCGATTGGATACAGAGGAACCTGGATACCGTGCGTTTAGCCTTCAGCGCCTATACCTGAGACTGTCTCTAATACGGCATCTCTCCTATTTGGGGAGGAGTGCATTCCGTTTAATATTCTCCTCCGCGGGATACTGCACAAAGAAAATGCCTGGTCTTCAATTCGTTGCTCGTCTCTTTTTTTCCCTTATCCCCAAAATAAAAATGCCTTATTCTAAATATTCTTAGGAATATTCCGCTGGGCGGTTATCTTCAGAGCTGTCAGGCAGGCATGACAGGCATCAAGACAACCTCTAAATCCAAAACCACAAATCCCAAACTTTCTCCCGGGAGACCAGGATACTAAGATTACCAGGAAACCCACGCACTGCTTACTATAACTAAAGATAAAGAACTGCTTTGCTCATCTCAGGAAAGAATTATGATAAAATGGGTGGATGAATATCAGGGAAGTATTTGAAGAAAGGGTGAGCCGGGGGGAGAGAGTCATAGTTCCCTACATTACAGCAGGTTTTCCCGGCCTGGAGGAAACCATAGAGCTAATCCAGGTGATTGAGAAGGCCGGATGCGGGATAGCAGAAATCGGGGTACCCTTCTCTGATCCCATGGCGGATGGGCCCACTATTCAGTACTCCTCCCAGAAAGCCCTGGAAAAAGGAGTTACCCTGGGCAAGACGCTTTCTCTGCTCAAAAGAAATCGCGCGAAGTTCCATATTCCCCTGGTAATTATGGGTTACTACAATCCTTTTTACCAGTTTGGACTGGAGAGGCTGGCTAAAGAGGCTAAAGAGGCCGGCGTGCAGGGATTTATCATCCCTGACCTTCCCCTGGAAGAAGCGGGAGAATGGGTGAAATTGTGCAGAAGCCATGGCCTAGATACAATATTCCTGGTTTCGCCCACCACCTCCCTGGAGAGAGCAGAAAAGATAGCCAAGCTCTGCACCGGATTCCTCTACTGTGTGTCAGTTACCGGGGTAACTGGTGCCCGGAAAGAGTTCCCGCCTTACCTTAAAAATTATCTGGAGAATTTGAAAAAGATTACTGATTTGCCCAGAGCAGTAGGCTTTGGCATCTCCTCTCCGGAACACATAAAAATGCTTTATCCTCATGCAGAAGGCATGGTAGTGGGAAGTGCCCTGATTGAGATAATCCGAAAGCATCCCCGGCCACCACAGCTAAGAGAGAAAACCGCCAGGTTTCTCGGGGGCCTGGTGCAGGCAGCTGCGAAACGATAATTTGGGGAAAAGGCCTGCCCGGTTAGTTGATTACTTCCTTACCCATCCCTTTTTATGGTAATATTCTGTGGTTATAAGTTTTTTAAAATAGAGTCGTGTCATGAATGAGTCGAGCAGTCGGAATTTTGAATCTTCCCGGATAAAAAACCTGCCTCCCTACATCTTTGCCCAGATTAACAAGCTTAAATACCAGGCACGCTTGAAAGGGGAGGATGTTATAGATCTAGGCATGGGCAATCCTGATTCCTCTCCGCCCCATCACGTGATAAATAAGCTGGTAGAGACGCTAAGGGACCCCAAGGTACACAGGTACTCAGCCAGTAAAGGCATCAAAGGCTTGAGGAAAGCTATCTGTGCCTGGTACGAGAAAAAGTTTGCTGTAAGCCTGGACGAGGAGGAAGAAGCCCTGGTGCTTATAGGCTCCAAGGAAGGAATAAGCCATCTTTTCCTGGCCGTGATGGAAGAGGGAGAAGGAGTTATTGTGCCCACTCCCACCTATCCCAGCCATTTCTATGCGGCAGCTATTGCCGGCACAAATGTAATCACTATTCCCTTATTCCCCCTGGATAAGCTCCTGGAAAGGGTGAAGAAAATTATGCACGAGGTGTTTCCTCCACCCAAAATCTTGATTCTTTCTTTTCCGCATAATCCTACCACGGCGGTGGTGAACGAGGATTTCTTCCGGGAAGTGGTGGCACTGGCCAAAGAGGAGAACCTTTTAATAGTGCACGATTTTGCCTATGCCGAGGTTTGTTTTAATGGTTACCAGGCCCCTTCTTTCCTCAGCACCCCGGGGGCAAAAGAGGTGGGGATAGAGCTATACTCTCTCTCCAAGACCTATTCCATGGCCGGGTGGCGCGTGGGTTTTGCCTGCGGGAAGAAAGAAATCATCCAGGCTCTTACCAAACTCAAGAGTTACTACGATTACGGAATATTCACTCCCATCCAGGTAGCAGCAATAGCTGCCCTGCGAGGACCACAGGATTACGTGCAGGAACTGCAGAAAATGTATGCCTCCAGGCGGGATACCTTAATAAAGGGATTGAGAAGCATAGGCTGGGAAATTGAGAAGCCTATGGCCACTATGTACGTGTGGGCAAAGATACCGGAAGAGTTTTCTCAGATGGGTTCGCTCAATTTCTCGCTTCACCTTTTGAAAGAAGCTAAAGTAGCTGTCTCCCCCGGGATAGGGTTCGGGGAGGAGGGTGAAGGTTATGTGAGGTTTGCTCTGGTGGAAAACGAACACCGTATACGCCAGGCAGTAAGATCCATGAGGAGGATGATGAAATGTACCTCTCGGAAAGAGTAAAAAAAGTTTCTCCTTCTGCTACTTTGTCTCTTAATGCCAGGGTAAAAGAACTGCTAAGAAAAGGGGAAGAGGTGGTTAATCTCACCACGGGGGAGCCGGATTTCCCCACCCCAGAGACAATAAAGCAGGCAGGGATTAAGGCAATCCAGGAAAATTTTACCGGCTATACCCCTCCGCCTGGCATTCCCGAATTGAGAGAAGCAGTAAGAGAAAAATTTCTTAAAGAAAACGGGCTGAATTACGCCGTGGAAGAGATAATGGTTACCTGCGGTGCCAAGGATGCCCTTTTCCTGCTCTTCCAGAGTATCCTTAATACGGGCGATGAGGTGATAATTTTTTCTCCTTACTGGGTAAGTTACCCTGAGCAGGTAAAACTCGCTGGCGGCAACCCCGTCATAATTCCTACCGGTACAGAACATATCCCTGAGTTAGACCAGTTCAAGAAATACATTACTCCCCGCACGCGGGCTGTTATTCTCAATTCACCCTGTAACCCCTCGGGCAAAGTATTTCCCCCGGAGCTGATAGAGAAAATCACAGAAGTCTGCATAGAGAAGGATATTTACCTGGTTTCGGATGAAATCTACGAGGAAATCATTTTTAAAGGCAAGCCTTTTTCTCCCGCGGCTCTCTCTCCTGCCGCCAAGAAGATTACTCTCACCATAAACGGTGTCTCCAAAACCTATGCCATGACCGGCTGGAGAATAGGTTACGTGGGGGGACATAAAGAGGTCATCCAGGCGATGAGCAAGGTGCAGAGCCAGAGTGTGTCCTGCGCTTCCTCCATCTCTCAAAGAGCCGCTCTGGCCGCGTTAAAGAGCGGTAAGGAGGAAATCTCACGGATGGTAGCCATCTTCCAGGAGAGAAAAGAGTTTGTGGAAAACCGCCTGGATAAACTATCTGTTTTTACCCCTTCACCTATTGAGGGGACATTTTACGCCTTCCCCAGGATAAACTACCAGGGAATGAGCTCGGAGGAATTTTCTTTCTACCTCCTGGATAAAGCAAAGGTTGCCGTGGTGCCGGGGAAGCCTTTTGGCAAAGAGGGCTATATCCGCTTATCTTTTGCCACTTCCCTGGATAACCTGCAGAAGGCCTTTTTGCGAATTGAGAAAGTATTATAATTTCTCAAAAAGTGCGAGTAGCACAGGTCTTTGCTTCTCATTTCTCGCTTAATGAGATTGCCATCCTTCCTAACTTTATGTTATAAATTAAACATGGCTTTTGAAAAACTGAGCCGTTGTAATAGTAAAGGGGGTGAAAGAGAATGAAGAGGTTTCTATATATTTCACTATTGGGAATGCTGGCTCTTGGGTTAAGTGGATGTGCTACCATGTCCCCCCGCACTAAAGCAGGCGCCAAGATTGGGGGGTTAATCGGTGCAGTTGGCGGGGCAGCGATCGATAAAGAGAATCCCTGGCGTGGCGCAGTGGAAGGAGCTGCCGCAGGTGCATTGATAGGAGGAGCAATTGGTAATATTGTAGATACTGCAGCAAAAGAGGCGGCAGAACAAAACCACACGGTTATATATCAGAGGAAGACGGCAGAAGGTGGATGGGAGAAGGTTATAGCTGAACCAACAGGAAAATCTACGGGAAATTACAAGTTGATAAGCATTAAGTACATAAAGGATGGGAAAGTAGTAAAAGAAGAGATTAAGAAGGTCCCGTATTGATAGTAAAATTCAGGTTAGCAAGTTGAAAGAGATTGGAATAGGAATAATCGGGCTGGGGACAGTGGGTAGCGGAGTCTGGGAGATAATCAGGCAGAAGGGGAAAGAATTACTGGCACGCAGTGATGTGGAACTGCAGGTACTCAGGGTATGTGACAAGGATTCTACCCGGAAAGAAGCATTAGGTATTTCCGGCTCAATTTTTACAGATTCCTGGGAAAAAGTGGTAAGAGACCCCCGGGTAAGCATCGTGGTGGAGCTGATAGGAGGTATGCATCCGGCTAAAGAAATCATTACCTCGGCCCTGCAGGAGGGAAAGTATATAGTAACCGCGAATAAGGCGCTCCTGGCCGCATGCGGGGAAGAATTGCTGGGCAAGGGCGAGATATTCTTTGAAGCCAGCGTCATGGGCGGTGTACCGGTGGTAAAAACCATCAAAGAAGGACTGGTAGCTAACCGCATCGAAAAAATTCTGGGAGTAATCAACGGCACAGCTAACTACATACTTACCAGCATGGAAAAGGGCAGCGATTATAAAGAGGCTTTACAGGAGGCACAGGAAAAAGGCTTTGCGGAAGCAGATCCTACCCTGGATGTGGAGGGCTGGGATTCTGCTTATAAACTTTCTATTCTTGCCTACCTTTCCTTCGGGGTCTGGATTAAGCCTGAGGATATGCTGGTAGAGGGGATAAGCAAGCTTATGCCCGGAGATATTGAGTATGCGCGTCAACTGGGATACACGGTGAAACTGCTGGCTATCGGAAAGAAAAAAGGAGACTTGTTAGAATTACGTGTGCACCCTGCATTACTTCCTCTCTCGCATTCTCTGTCCGGGGTTAAGGGAGAATTCAATGCCCTCTTTATAAAGGGAGATGAAGTAGGAGAAATAACCCTGCAGGGAAAAGGAGCAGGCTCACGCCCCACGGCAAGCGCTGTGGTAAGTGATCTGGTGGAGGCAGCATTATTTAATTTAAAAGGCACCACCCATGCAATTCTCCCCCCATCTGCTTCCCTCCGCCTGGCAGATGCCCAGAACCTGCCGCTTCGCTACTATATCAGGTTTACGGCGCTGGATAAGCCCGGGGTCCTCTCCCGCATTGCCGGCGTGCTGGGAGAAAAAGGGATAAGTATCGCCTCAGTGGTTCAGATAGAAAGAAAAGAGGGAGAAGCAGTGCCTATAATCATGATGACCCACGAAGCCAGGGAAAGAAATCTAAAGGAAGCCTTATCAGAGATAGATAAACTCTCCATAATAAAAAAAGAAACCCTTTTTATAAGGGTGGAGAATTTTTAACCACCACCACCCGTTCTCCCACTTTTGCCTTAAAAAATTGGGCAGCGTTTTTGTTCCTGAGGCTGATTTCCAGGTATCCGCTGCTTCCCTCTATTAAAAAGGGCTCATCGCCGCCCTGTGCATAGAAATCTACCCAGTTTTCTATCTTTTCCTTTCCCAGAAATACTTTTATTTCATCGCACCCTTTCCAGGAAAGCAGCTCAGGCAGCTTGAAATTGGTAATGATATTGCCAAATCGGTCTATATGGAGTATTTCGCCTTCTGCTTTATCATTTTCAAAATGCGGTTTTCCCAGGGGAAAGGTTGTCAATTCACTCCGTGAAATCGGAGTGCCTAACTCTTTCAATTCTATTCCCTTACTGAGGTATGCAGAGCAGGGAGCAAAGATATCTCTGGCATGGAAAGTGCGACTTACCGGCTGGAGAAAGTACTCTTTCCTATCCAGGACCACCACTTCTTCCAGCTCTCCCAGGAGGGGAGTGAGTATGCCGTTATCAGGCACAACAAAGAAGTAATCCTTGCTTCTGCAGGCCAGGG
>JAADFP010000028.1 GCA_013152825.1 Caldisericota bacterium
TCCTCCTCTTCCTTCTTCACCCCTCTCAAGAGTTCTTCCACCATCACCTGGTTGGGCTCTATGCGCAGAGATTCTTCCCATTCTTTTATAGCATTCTTCACATCCCCCATACGGTAAAAGACTGTTCCCAGATTATAATGGGTGAGATGATTTTGAGGATTTATAGATAGGGCTTCTTCATAGCACTTTTTGGCATTTGCAAAATCATCTTGAGAATAGAAGAGAGTTCCCAGGTTATTGTAGGCAATTTCAAAATCCGGTTTTAACTCAATTGCGTTCCTATAAGCTGCCTGGGCTGCCTGAAGTAAATGCAAATCGCTGAGTATATTTCCCAGGTTATTGTAAGCTTCTGCATAATCCGGATTTAAGGCTATTGCCTTCTCACAAGCCGCTCTCGCCTTATCCAGGACCCCCAGATTTTCATAGACATGCCCAAGATTATTATAAGCTACAAATGAGCCAGGATCTAAAATGATAGCCTTTTTTAAGAATTTTATAGCTTTCTTGTACTTGCCGATTCTCAGGTAAAGATGCCCCAGGTTGCCGAGAATCTTGCTGCTGCGAGGATAAAGTTTTAAAGCATGGAAAGTAATCTCAATAGCTTCGTTAAGCTTTCTTTCCCTTTCCAACCTTCTTGAGAGAGAAAGAAAATATTCTACTCCCTCTTCCTCTTTCTCCATCGTTTCCATTTTAACATGTAGGAGGGATATGGTAAAATATTATATGCTATACATACCCTATCAGTCTCTCCAGAGACTCATAGGTTTCAAAAATGACTCGCCGATTATAAGTCTCTACCTTGATACCTCAAGAGAAAGAATTGCCAAGGGAGTGCATATCAAAACTTTTAAGGACCTGGCCAAAAATATCAAAGTTAGAAACGAGGAAAAGGGGAAAGTAAATGATTCACTGAGGAGAATTCAGGATTATTTAAAGTTTGAATTCAGACGTAACGATAAAAATGGACTGGCTTTGTTTACCTCGCTTGATGCGAAATTGTGGGAAGTATTCCAGCTGCCGGAACCTGTGCCAGATACCCTGATTGTCGAATCTCATCCTTACATCAAACCTCTTTTCGCTGTACTGGATAGGTACCGCAGATTCTGCATTGTCCTGATAGACCAGAGGAAGGCAAGACTCCTGGAATTATTCCTGGGAGAAATAGAGGAAATTAGGGAAATAGAGGGAAATACCCTGCACCAGGTAAAAACTTCCGGCTGGAAAGGCTACGGGGAGAAAATCCACCACCACATTGAAGAATCCATCACCCGTCATTTTCGCGAAGTGGCTGATGCCCTTCTTGCCCTCTGGCGGGAGAACCACTTTGACTTTCTACTCCTGGGAGGCACGGAAGAAAATATTTCTGCTTTCATTCCCTTCCTTCATACTTCTCTCAAGGAGAAAATTATCGGGACATTACCTGTAGACTACAAGGCAGACATACATGAAATTCTGAAACTGGGCAAGGCAGTGGAAAGGAAAGAGAAAGAGGAGAGAGTAGAAAAAATCCTGAAAAGAATCCTGGAAGAAAAAACCAAGGAAGGGCTGGTCTCCGTAGGGCTACCCTCTGTTCTTAATGCGTTAAACTTCTCCGCTATCCAGGTGCTCCTGGTGGCGGAAGAATACCGGGAAGAAGGCTACAAGTGCCCTTCCTGTGGATACCTCTCTCTCCAGGAGGGAGACTGCCCTCACTGCAAAATGAAGATGGAAAAGAAGGTTGATATTGTCGAGGAAGCAGTGGAAACTGCTATACTGCAGGATGCCCAGGTAGAATACGGGAGCAAAGGGTTACTAAAGGACTTCGGGATTACCGGCTTGCTGCGGTTTCGCCCTCCCTATCATGCCTAATTTCAATCTTATAGATATTCTCTGGTTATTCTTTATATTTTCAGCCTTACAGCCATTACTCCAGCAAAGACTGCTTGAGGCAGCAAGAGTAAGGTTAATCACCCAGCTGGAGAAGAAAAGAGGCTCACGGGTGATAACCCTCATTCATCGGCAGGAAACAATGAGTCTGCTGGGATTCCCCATCTTGAAGTACATAGATATTAATGATTCGGAACAGATATTAAGAGCCATCCGTCTCACCCCGCCGGAAATGCCCATTGATTTTATACTCCATACTCCCGGCGGTCTGGTATTGGCCTCTCTCCAGATTGCCTTTGCCCTGAAGAAACATCCCGGCAAAGTAACGGTATTCGTGCCCCACTATGCCATGTCAGGAGGAACATTCATTGCTCTATCAGCAGACGAGATAGTAATGGATAGACAGGCAGTACTGGGACCTGTAGACCCCCAGCTAGGCGAATATCCGGCTGTTTCGATTCTTAATGCAATAAAGCAAAAGGACAAAAACAAGATTGATGACCGCACCCTCATCCTGGCAGACATTGCTACCAAGGCACTCTCCCAGGTGGAATCGGCACTCTTTGCTATACTTAGAGATAGATTCCCGGAAAATAAGGCGAAAGAACTGGCAAAGATGCTTTCTTCTGGAAAATGGACACATGATCATCCTATTACCTTTGAGGAAGTAACCGGTTTTGGCTTAATGGCTAATGATCAGATGCCGGAAGAAATCTATAAGCTTATGGACCTATACCCCCAACCGGTTCGTCGCCATCCATCCGTGGAATATATTCCCCTGCCCTATAAACCCCAGGGAAAACCAGAATCCCTAACAAAGGAGTAGAAGATGCTCTCTTTAGGTGTAAATGTTGACCACGTAGCCACCTTGCGGGAAGCGCGTAAAATAGATTACCCGGACCCGGTGCAGGCAGCGGTGGTATGTGAACTGGCAGGAGCCTCCAGCATAGTTGCACATCTCAGGGAAGACCGGAGACACGCCAAGGAAAGAGATATACAGTTAATCAAGGAAGTAATACACATCAAGTTTAACCTGGAAATGGCTCTCTCGGAAGAAATAATTGATATTGCACTGCGTATTAAACCTGACCAGGTAACCCTGGTGCCAGAGCGAAGAGAAGAGGTTACCACCGAAGGAGGATTGGATGTGGTAAATGTAAAGAATAAACTTCAGGAGGTTATTCCCCGGCTAAAAGATAAAGGAATAGAAGTCTCATTGTTTATTGACCCCATTTCTTCCCAGGTAGAAACTTCTAAAGAACTGGAAGCAGATAGCATTGAATTGCATACGGGAAGATATGCAAATACGACAGGACCGGATAGGAAGGAAGAGCAGGAAAAGCTAAGAGAAATGAGTGTGCTTGCCCATCAGCTGGGTTTAAAAGTACATGCCGGTCATGGTTTAAACTACTGGAACGTTCAACCTATTGCTCAACTGCCCCACCTGGAAGAGCTGAATATTGGGCATTCCATAATTGCACGCGCGGTTTTCGTAGGACTTGAACGCGCAGTAAAGGAAATGCTCGCGCTAATGAATCCTGCCTGTAGGTAACCATTTACCCCTTCTTGATGCCCTCGTTTCTCCTTTTTTATCCTGGGAGGTTTTCATCAAAATGATTAGTAAAAGATAAAACTCCGTAACCAAATGGGGTTATGCTTCGTCTATATTTATGAGAGGAAGGGCTAAAGGATTGGATGATCTGGAAGGGATTCTGGAAAAGGCAAGGCATTTCGACGAAACGGCACTGGCCACCCTGGCAGAAGAATATTACCCGGCTATTTTCCGCTATTTCTACTACCGTACGCCTACCCGGGAAGATGCCGAAGATTTAACCAGCGAGGTATTCGTGAGAATGATAGGGGCAATAAAAAACCAGAAGGGATATTTCCCTGCCTGGCTCTATCGTATAGCCAGCAATCTACTTACCGATTATTACAGAAAGAAAAAAATCCGCAGGGAAGTTTCCCTGGAGACAATGAACATAGAATCCCTACCGGACCCGAACAAAGGAGAAGATACTATCGGATTATCTACTGAGGATATCCGACGAATGCTTGAGCAAATCACCCCGGAGCAGAGAGAAGTCATCATTCTTAGATTCCTGGAGGGGTATTCTGCAGAAGAGACTGCGCAAATTCTACATAAGTCAGTGGGAGCAATAAAAGCCCTCCAATTCCGCGCTTTTATCTCGCTTAAAGAGATTTTAAAGAGAGAGGAGGGGCACCAAAAATGAGGAACTCATTCGAAGAGATACTGGATATCTGCCTGGAAAGGATAAAAAGGGGTGATGATTTAGATAAGATACTGCAGGATTACCCCGCACACGCCGATGAATTGAGGGAAATACTCCTGCTGGCAAAGAGAATGAAGGATATCCCCTCCCCAGAACCCTCCAGGAGGAAAATTGCCACATGTCTACTCAAAATAGGCGAAAAGCTCCAGGAGCAGAAAAAACAAAAGCATAGAGCAAGCTTAAGCGAATGGTTTGCCCCGCCCTTTCTTATCTGGGCCAGGGCACTCGCTCTTGCCCTGATAATCACCCTGATTTCCTGGGGAACAATTAACCTTTCGGCTAATACGGTCCCCGGCGATATCCTTTATCCTCTGAAATCTATTACGGAAAAGGTGAAATTCTTTTTGACAGTGAATCCCCAGGGCAAGGTAGAACTCAGGATTATCTACTCGGAAGAAAGAATGCAAGAATTGCTAACCCTACTTGACAAAAAGGGAAATCTTGAGCCCCGCCTTCTCCAAGCAATGCTTGAGGAAGCCAGCAAAGCATTGGAAAATATCTCCAGGTTGCCGAAAGAAGAGAAGACCATCTACCTTTCCCGGCTGGAGTACTTACATGCCTACCAGAAAGACACCCTGGAAACCCTGCAGGACAGCGTCCCTCCTCCCCAGAAGAAATATCTTGCAGAAGCCATCCAGATGTGCGGCAAACAAATGCAGCAGATGAAAATGATGATGGGAAAAATGCACCCGTATATGAAAAATTCTGACTGCAGGAAAAAATAAATCTTTATGCGTAACTTTTCTGCTTCTTTCTTCGTCTTTAATAGTAGAGAGGAGGTGAAAAAATGAAAAAGCTTACATGGTTCAGTTTTAGCCTTGTACTGCTGGCAGGCTTACTCACAGCAGGGCTGCTCTATGCTCACGATTCCTCAGCTTCTTATACCCGGGAAGATGTCCAGGTCAAAGTAGAAAAAATCGACAAGGGCATCCAGCTAACTATCACTTCTGATAAGCCCGAGGTAGCCAAAGCAATTAAAGAACGTTCCCGCTGGTACCAGAATATTTTCAAACATGTTGCCTCAGCCGGCATGCATGGGAAAATGGAAATGGATTGCCCTATGAAGGGAAAGGGCATGATGGGTAAAGGGATGATGGGCGGTGGTGGCATGATGGGAGGCGGCATGATGAACAAGAACACAGAGGAGTAAATCTTAAGGAGAGGGGATGGGTTTGTACAAGCTCATCCCCTTCTTTTTTGCCCCCTTTTTCTCGGGATGCCAGGAAACCGGCCATCGGCTGGAGTTATCCCTGTCTGCTCCCCTGCTCACCCTCCTCCAACATCACCTCGTGACCTTGCATCCCACTTCGGACATTCCGGGGAAAACCATAAAAACACCCCCTAAACCGCATCACTGCTCCTTATTCTCAAATTCTTAAGAATATTGGAATAATATCCCGCTACTAATTTGTCCTTGGGATAGACAGGCAGGCTTCCCGATCCCGCCATGTGTCGGGAGAGCGCAGGCGGGAATCTACTTCCTTTAAAATTCTAAACAACAAATCCTAAACACTAAATAAACCACAAATCATAAATACCAAAATCCAAACAAACTATCCCGATATTTATCGGGATTTGTGATTTGTGGTTTGGGATTTTTCCTAACTGCTTACTATTTACTGCTGAGCCACATTTGAGCAGGTAAAATAGTTATCTATGATATAATTGTTCTAGAGGAGGATGCTGAAATGAGATATAAACTAACAGCAATAATTGAAAAGGAAGGTGATGGCTATGTAGCTCTGTCTCCTGAATTGGATATAGCAAGTCAAGGAAGTACAGTAGAGGAAGCCCGTAATAATCTGGAAGAAGCTTTAACTTTATTTTTTGAGTGTGCATCTCCAGAAGAGATACAGGAGCGATTATCTCAGGAAGTTTATATTACTCCCGTTGAGGTAGCAGTTGGGTAAGTTAAGAGTCTTTTCTGGAGAAGCAGTTTGTAAAATTCTATCCAAACATGGTTTTGTGGAAGTTAGAAGACGGGGAAGTCATATTGTCATGCAACGTAAATTGGAAACGAGCACTATTACAGTTCCAGTACCCAACCATAAAGAAATTAAAAGAGGAACATTACAGTCAATAATTCGCCAATCAGGTATTCCAAAAAGTGAATTTGAAGTATAGCTGTTATGTAGTCCGTAGGGCAGGCTTCCCGATCCCGACATGTGTCGGGAGAGCGCAGGCAGGAATCTATATCATCCCCACATTTTATTTTCCTGGATACCCGCTTTCGCGGGTATGACAGGTAGGGCTGGTTTTCCTGTATCCTATATCTCCCCTCACTACTCACTACTATCTACTCGCTACTAAGTCTATAGTCTAATGTCTATGGTCTAAAGTCTTGCATGGATACCTGCTTACGCCCCGATGTTTATCGGGAACAGGGAGAGCTGGTATCCTGTATCATGCATCCTGAATCTTGTATCTTGGTTATTGTACCTTGTATCTTACTCGCTACGTCTATCGGTTGTCCCGACAGAGGTTGGGACGTGAATCGTCATACGTAATTCGTCTATCGTCTCCCCCACCCGTCTTCTTTCTGTGCCTCTGTGCCTTACTCTTGTCCATTCCCCCCAACTACTCACTACTATCTACTCCTGCCCACCTCCCGATGTGTATCGGGACAGGCGGGCGCTACTAACTACTTCCCCAGTCTCCAGTCTATAGTCTAAAGTCCATGGTCTTCCAGCCTATACCCCACGCCACGGATGTTCTTGATGAATTTTCCTGCTTTACCCAACTTTTCCCTTATGTTTTTGATATGCACGTCTATGGTTCTATCCAGAACAACTTTCTCATTCCCCCAGAGATAATCCAGTATCTGGTCCCGGCTGAAAACCCATCCCTTTTTAGAAGAGAGAAGTTTCAAAATCCTGAATTCCGTGGGAGTTTTCCGTGGGAGTTAGTTCCACCCTTTTTCCCTCTACGGTAACCTGGTATTTTTGCAGGTCTATGGTGAGAATATCGCCTATCTTGACCTGTGCGCCATTTCCCTCGCCTCCTTTTCTCCTCAGCACTGCCTTTACCCGTGCCACTAACTCCCGGGGAGAAAAAGGCTTGGTCATATAATCATCCGCTCCCAGTTCCAACCCCAGTACCTTATCCGTTTCTTCCCCTTTGGCTGTCAGCATGATAATAGGTAGAGAGCAAAACTCGTCTTTTTTTCTTAAGTATTTGCAGATTTCAAATCCGTCTGCATCAGGCAGCATTAAATCCAGGATTACCAGATCCGGGACCTGGTGTTCAATAGCAGAAAGAAAGCTGTTGCCATCCTGGAATTCTGTAACTTTAAAACCGGATTTTTTAAGATGGATAGCTACCAGTTCCAGGATATCCGGTTCATCATCCACCACGAATATCAGCTCATTCATCTAATTCAGTCCCCCTTCTCCCTGACCAGCTTCCCTTCGCCTTCTGCCATCAATTCACCCTTTTCGTTGAAGATATGGGCCCGGGCAAAGAAGAGACCAAGACGAGAGCCTTCTATCCATCCCCTAATCCTTAACCTACCTCCCACTGCTGCCTCCCGGTGGAATCTAACCCTGAGTTCTCCGGTAACCGCTTTTATGCCGGCAAAATAGGCTGCATAAACCATAGCTTCGTCCAGTAGGGTAGCTATTAATCCTCCGTGCAGAATGTTGCTCCATCCCTGGTGGTAAATATGAGGGGTAAAAACAGACTCTGCAAACTTACCGTCAAAGGTGAAGGTAAGTTTCAGCCCCCGGGGATTTTTCTTTCCACAGGCAAAACAGTATTGCATACTTTTCAGGTTCTTGTCTCTTCCGTTCTTTTTGCTCTCCAATTTATCCACCCTCTAGCAAGAAACAATAATTAAGGAAACATCTATATAGACTTTACCAAATTTTTACTCTTAATTGAAATCTCTAACATAGGAAAAGTCAGTCGTTTAATCAAAGTAACGCGAAAAATGATAAAATAGAGCCTGAAAACATGGAATATAGAAGTTTCAAGACAGGAAGCGTTACAGAGAAGTGTAAAAAAAACCTCAGGAAACTTCTCCTGCCACTACTTTTTATGGCCGCTATCCCCCTGTTTGCCCAGGATTTAGACCTGGCAAAGAAGCTCTACCAGGATGGATTCTATAATGCATCCATGGAAGAGGCAAGAAAATTCCTCTCTATCCAACCCAATTCTTTCCGTAAAGGTGAAGCTCTTATCCTGATAGGCGATATATACCGCAAGAGAAATAATAAAATTAACGCTTTATCTTACTACCAGAAAGCACTTTCCCTCTCTTATTTTCCTGATAAAGATTTAGCCCTGGACAGGATAGGAAAGCTGTACATGGAAGAGGGCAAATTTGATGCAGCCAGGAAGTATTTTTTAAAGATTTCCCAGGATTTCGCTTTTTCTTCTCTGGTGCCCGAATCATTTTACTGGATTGGAGAAACCTACCTGGCAGAGAACAACTACAAGAAAGCAGAAGAGTACTTTCATCGTCTTATATTGCTCTATCCCGGAAGCGATTTTGTGAAATATGCTCATTATTCCCTGAGTTATGCTCTTTTCCAGGAAAAGGAGTTTGAGCAGGCGCTGAAAGAAATAGAAAAGATAGAGAAAACATTTGCCGACCCGGATCTGGAGGGAAAAGCCAGGATTCTCAAAGCAAGAATTTACATTGAGAAGAAAGATTTTCCTTCTGCTCTCTCCCTACTGGAAGAACTATCCAAAACGAGTTTTGCAGAAGAGGCAAACTTCTGGATAGGGGAAGTATATCGCAAAAACGAAGATTTCACACGGGCACGAGAATATTTCCACAAGGTACTTCAGTATAAAAACCCCTCTACGGGAGACAGCGCTCTCTTTTACCTGGGATGGATGGATTACGAAGAAGGGAAGCAGGATTCCGCACTTAAATTTTTCTCCCGCTTACTGGACACCTATCCAGCAAGCACGTACCGTCAGAGTACTCTATTCTACCTGGGGAAAATATTTAAACATAAAAAGAATTATCCGAAAGCACGGAAATACTTTTCCCTGCTTCTATCAGAAGGGAAAGGCACCTGGGCCCAGCGAGCCTATATATCTCTGGCCAGATTGATGAAAGAAGAAGGCAAAAGTAAGGAAGCAATAGAATTTCTGGGGAAATTTTCAGAAAAATTTCCCGGGAGCTCTCTTACGCCGGAAGCCCTTTACCAGCTTTCTCTCTGGCTCTCGAAGGATGCCCCGAATAAGTCAATAGCAATTTACGAAAAGATAAAGGCGCGTTTCCCCGATTTCTCCGGGATGCCCACAGTGCTATACAATCTGGGAGTATTGCACTTTAACCAAGGCAATTATTTTGAATCCGCGCGCAATTTTGAAAGCTTGAGGAAAGATTTTCCCCAGAGCAACCTGGTCTCGGATTCTCTTTACTGGCTGGCTCGCTGCTACCTGGAAATGGGTTATTTCTCACGCGCCCTGGGATTTCTGGAGGAATTTGAGAAAAGATTTCCCAATTCATCCCTGTATGCCGAAAGTTTCCTGATTAAGGCATTGGTGTACGAAAAGATGGGAGACCTGGACAATGCCATAAATACCCTGAAAGAAATCAACAAGCTGACTACTAAGCTTGTCCCCCAGGCTCTGATTAAAATGGGTGACCTTTATGCAAAGAAAGGAGCTTTCTCGGAAGCCAGAAAAACCTACCAGAAAATACTGCAAACCTTTCCTAAGAATCCACTCGCCCCCCAGGCTTATTACAATCTTGCCTACACCTTTTACCGGGAGGGAAAACTTCTGCAAGCAGCTTCCCTGTTCAACTCTCTGGGTGATAAATATCCCCAATCTTCCCTTATCCCTGATGCCTATTATCTATCTGGCTGGAGCTACTTCCGAAAAGGCGATTACGAAAAGGCCAGAGAGAAATTCCAGGATATCATCGTTAAATTTCCTGCTTCTTCCGTTGTCCCCCGCAGTATATTAGGCGTGGGTGATTGTTACTACAACCAGGGCGAATTTGTTAAAGCAAAAGAGTGGTATCAGAAATTAGCTGATAAATACCCTGAAGCAAAGGAGTCTTCAATTGCCCTGATTTCTCTTTACAATACTTACGTCCAGATGGAAGACATGGATGCTGCAGTTGGCTTCCTGAAAAAATACATAGACAAGGAGCCGGAAGGGAAATTCGCAGACTACGCCCTGCTTCAACTTGCCCTCTACTATATGAGAAAAGAAGATTATCCCGAGGCAACAGCACTCCTGGAAAAGCTAAAGAAGGAATTTCCTAAAAGTCATCTTCTCCCGGATAGTTATTACTGGCTGGGAAGAATGTACCGGGACATGAAAGAGTTCCAGAAAGCAGAGGAAAACTTCCGTCCCCTTTATGAGTCAGGAGAAGACAATCCCTGGAAAGAAGAGGCTATGCTGGAAGTAGCCAATATGTACTATCAAAAAGGAGACCAGGAACAGGCACTGAGTCTTTATTCTAATTTTGAGAAGTCATTCCCGGATTCTCCTTTTCTTCCGCGTGCCTGGCTGAAGCAAGGCAAGATTTACTTGAATCTTAAACAGGGAGATAAAGCATTAACAGTTTTCAGGAGAATAATGGCATCACAGGCTCCCCAGAAAATAAAAATTGAAGCAGAATACTCAATTGCCCAGATTTTAGAACAAAGAGGAGAGAAAGAAAAAGCAGCCTTCGAATATTTAAAACTGACTTACCTTTTCCCTGCCTTTGGAGAGAAGGTGAAAGAATCCCTGAAAAAATCAGCCCGTCTCCTGGAAGAGGCCGGGAAATATTCCGAGGCAGTCCAGGTATACAAGAAACTGTTGAGCTACGGGGAAGACAAAGAAAAAATCCTGCAGAAAATAGAGGAATTAAAGAAAAAAAGCGGGGAAGTGGAAGAGGGTACAAAGGAGTAGGAGAAGAAAATTTTAGCCATTAGCCTCCGAGAGGTGGCAGAAAGGTTTTTTACGAATGGGTAGATATAAATATTCCGCGGTTGTTTTTCTGCTCCTGGTTCTATTCTCCGTTTCTTTTGCAGAGGACATAGAACTTTCTCCTTTAATCATCAAGGGAAAAGATATTTCCACTTTCCCTTCCTCGCCTCTTTCCCTTTCCCCTGGACTGCTGAGAAAAGAAAAAGAAGGGCAAGAAATCCCCCGGGAAAAATTCTTCCCCTTACGGATAAAAGGCAAAATCTGGAAGGGAAGAGAGGGATACGCGGAAGTAGAAGGAGGAATAGGAAGTTACGGTAGTTACCGGGGAAAATTCCTGGGCATAGTAAAAGGAAAAAGCAACACTCTCGTCTTCCAGCATTTGAAAGAGGGCACACAGGGCTACCGGGAAGAAGGGCAGGAAGAAAGCAGCAAAAGCACCCTGACCTTTCTTTTCCCGGGAGGAAAAATAAGCGGCTACCAGGAAGAACATAAGCTCAACCTTTTAGGTCCTCTGGGAAGAGGAAAGATAGGGAAAAGAGACATGTACACTACCTGGATGGGAATGCAATTTGGAAGAGAAGAGACAGGATGGGATATCCAAGGAAGAAATTTCCTTATCAGAGAAGAGGAAGATAAGTTTTCCGGTGGGGAGAGTAGTATAAAAATTTACCAGAATGGTGCTGACAAGTCCTTTCTCTTTGCCGTAAGAGAAGAATTCCTGAGAGATTACTATGACCAGGGGGAGGGAGAATTCTCGTATAGTTCCCTTTCTTCTCCCTGGGGAATAAAGATCCTGGGGAGAGAAAAAGGAGCCGCTCTTTTTCCCCAATACTCTTACACCAGACCGCTATCCAGAAAAAACTCTCTAAATATTTCGCTGGGAGGAGGATGGAACACGCCCGACTTACTCTCCCTGTATAAATTATCCGGCACCAGCATCAGGAAGAGATTCCTGGGGTCTGAAAAATACTGGGAAGTACAGGCAAGCATTGAAGGAAACTCTTCTTTCCCCTACTCCACCTCACTTTTCTACCAGAGAATGGAGTCTATCCTTTCCTGGAAGAAAGAAAATGTACTGTGGAAACCAACCCTTGTCTCTTCTGCAAGTTTCATAGGCTGGAAAGGGAAATTCCAGCACAAAATAAGAGAAAACTTTATCTGGGAAGGAAAAGCGATGTACCGACAGGAACTCCGGAAGAGAGAGTTGCCCTACTTTATCTATTCCGGAGTAGAGACCTCTCTTTTACGGGAAAGCTCAAGAATTAAAGAAGAAATCTCCCTGCAATACAATGGCCCCCGGTACTTTGAGAGAGGCAGTAAAAGGCAGTTAAAAGGATTTACCAGGATCAATCTAAACCTTGCCTGGAAAATTTCGCCCCGCCTGACTGTCTCATCTTCTCTTTCCTATATCCCGGACGGCGAGACAGAAATCTTCAAAGGCTACCCGGTTGCTCCCTGGGAGTACTTTGTTTCTATTAAGTTAAACTGGTAAAATGCCGGCGAATTTACCCCCTGAATACTACGAGAAAGAACGAGAACTAAGAAACGCAAAAACTCCTGATGAGAAAATATCCATACTGAAAGAACTCCTCTCCATAATGCCCAAGCACAAGGGCACTGATAAACTCCAGGCAGAACTCCGGACAAAGATAAAAAAACTCAATAAACTGAAAGAATCAGAGAAAAAAAAGAGAAGAACACTCTCTCCCTACGATATTCCCAAAGAGGGAGCAGCACAGATTGTCCTGGTTGGTCCTCCCAACAGTGGAAAATCCCTTTTCCTTTCCACCCTTACTCATGCCAAATCTAATAGTGCCCCGTATCCCTTTTCCACCCTTAAGCCCGTGGTAGGCATGATGAACTTTGAAAATATTCAGTTTCAACTAATCGACACTCCCCCTATCACTGCTGAATTTATGGACAGGGGCATTACCCAGATTCTCTACCAGGCAGACCTCCTGCTTATAATAGGCGATGGGAGTGATGAGAAGGCCGTCGAGGCACTGGAAGAGGTAAATGAACGCCTAAAAGAAAGAAATATAACCATAGGGGAAGGGAAAAAGGCAATATTAGCCCTTAATAAAATGGATATTCCGGGAAGCGAAAAGCGGCTACAAATAATCAAGGAATTATATAAAAACTTACCGGTAATCCCCATAAGTACTAAAAACCAGCAGTTCAATAACCTAGGCAGGGTTATATTTGACACTTTGAAAATAATAAGAGTTTACACAAAAAATCGCGGCTCTCCTCCTAATTTAAATAAACCCATAATAATGAAAAAAGGTAGCCGGGTTATTGACGTGGCAGCAGAAGTGCACAAGGATTTTTTGAGAATGAAGTATGCCCGGTTGTGGAATTTGAAAGGGGTTAAAGGATTGAGGGTGGAGAGAAAATACATACTTGAAGACGGGGACATCCTGGAGTTTCATATTTGAAGTGAGAGGGAAGGGGAAGCAGGAGACTTTAGACGTTAGACAATAGACGGGAAGAGGTGGGTAAGTTAGTTATAGAAGGCAATGTTTCCATGCCAGTAGTATAATGAAAATTAAACTTGGCGTATATCTTCTGTGCTTCTTCCTGTTGCTTCCCTGGAACAGTGCACTTCTTGGCATGGAGAAAGAGACCATACCCACTCCTGCTGACAGAGCATTTAACCATGCTCCCAGCATAGTAGAAATCCCCGGGCAGGGATTACTCGTAGCCTGGTACTCGGGAAGCAAGGAGAAGAATAGAGACACTGCTATCTTTTTTAGTTTCAAAAAATCAGGCAGCCAGAAGTGGAGTACTCCCAGGATTCTTATAGACACTCCCTCCCGGGCTGACGGTAACCCTGTGCTCTTCTTCAAAAATAAGGAGATATATTGCTTTTATTCTGTACTCTGGGGAACAGGCTGGAGCACTGCACGGCTCTTCTACGTAAAATCGCTGGTAGAACCCAAGGAAAAGGATTTTTCCTGGAGTCCTCCCTGCCGGATATCTCCCTTTTACAAGACAGGCGAGCTGATGCGAGGAAAGCCGGTTGCCCTGAATGAAAAATCCTTTTTCCTCCCTCTCTACCAGGAATTATTCGGTTATTCCTCTTATCTGTATTTAATCCGGGAAGGAAAAGTAGTCTGGCGCTCCTCCTATTTGAAATCCAGTCCCGGTAATTTACAACCAGTGATTGTCCCCCTTCCCACCCTCTGGTTAATGTTTATGCGTTCAGCCAGGGGAGGCTACCTCTGGGAAGCAACTTCCCGCAACCAGGGAAAAACCTGGAGCAAGCCGGTAAAGAGGAAAGACCTGCCCCAACCCAACTCCGGATTCGATGCACTGCGGCTATCTTCCGGCAGAATAATCCTGGTTTTCCACAATAATCCCAAGGATACTCACTCTCTAAATATTAGTATTTCAGAAGACGGAGGGAAAAGCTTTTCCCTGAAAAAGGTTATAGAAGAAAATAAAAAAGAAAAATTTCTCTATCCCTCAGTAATCCAGGATGCAAAGGGGAAAATCCATATCGTTTACACTGTAAACAAAAAGGAAATCAGGCATATTGTGCTGGGGGAAAAAGAGCTTCTGGAGAGCAAGGAGAAGACCTCGGACTTTAGACATTAGAGTTAGTAGCGAGTAGCGGGTAGTTAGTAGCGAGGGAAGAGGTAGTAAGCAGTGAATAGTAAACGGTGAGCAGTGAAAAGTGAGTAAGTGAGAGGCACAGAGGCACAAAGGAGGGAGGCGGGCAGGAGTAGATAGTAGTGAGAGGGAGGATAGACTTTAGACCATAGACATTAGACTTTAGGTTGGTTCAGAGGATGGGTAAATAAAGTAGTAAACAGTGAACAGTAAGTCAGTTTTTTGGTATCATGGGAGGAAGTTCCCCCCTGAACCCCACGTGGTTCAGGGTTGGGATTTTGGTATTTGTGATTTGTAGTTTATTTAGGTCCGATGACCAGAAGAGCCTGAGTATCGGACTTCTTCGAATGTTTAGAGTTTGTTGTTTAGGGTTTTAAATGAAGTGGATTCCCGCTTACGCGGGAATGACGGAGAGGGCAGGGTTTCATGGGAGGAAGTTTTTGGTTTAGGATTAGAGTTTATCCCAATGCCAGTTCTGCCTGTCCCCAATATAAATCAGGAGAATTTATTTAGAGCTTAGAATTTTCCAGGTACGGAGACAAGGTGTAAAATATAAATTAACTAATTTCACGAAAAGAGCATCAGGAAATAATGAGTAATTCAGGTCTTTATAGCCAGGGAACCAGGGAGAAAACAGGGAGAAAATCCAGAATTCCTCTGGCAAAAATCACAAAATAGTTCCTCTTATAATCTTCCTGTTAGCTTTCAGCTTTCTTCCCTACTTCATAGGCATCAATATCCCCGACATAAAAGACAAAGACGAAGCAATCTATGCCGAAGTAGCCCGAGAAATGGTGGAATCGGGGAATTACTTTAACACCACCCTTAATTACCAGCCCTGGTTTCAGCACCCACCTTTAACTATGTGGTTGATTTCCTTGAGCTATCGAGTATGGGGAATAAGCCCCTTTGCCGCGCGTTTCCCTTCCATCCTGCTTGCCCTACTATCTGCAATTTTAGTATATTCCATGGGGAAGAGATTCACCTCTTCATCTACGGGAGGATTATTATCTTCCCTATGTCTGCTCGCCTCACCGGCTTACCACCTGATGGTAAGAGACGCAAAACTGGACATGGTACTTCTCTTTTTCGTTACCCTTGCCTTTTATGCATACAGCAAAGCGATAGAGAGCCATGAGGCCACAACATCACTCTCCGCGTTTACCTCAGGGGAGGCCCAGAAGAGCCATGGACGCAGGCGTATGTGGGTTTACCTTACCCTTTTGTATCTTTCCCTGGGGTTAGGTTTCCTCACCAAGGGACCAGTAGGAATTGTGTTCCCCTTTATTCCCATTTCCATTCACTGGTACATAAAGAGAAGAGAGATTAACCTGCCTAAAATTTCTTTGCTTTGGGGAATTTTTCTGATTGGGGTGGTCGTATTTCCCTGGTATTTCTACATGTATAAAACGCAGGGGTTTTTCTTTTTGAAGCGTATCATCTTTGAACAAAATTTTAAGCGCTTTTTTACCACTCATTACACGGAATCCTACTCGCCTCTCTACTACCTCCATACCTTTGCCTGGGCTTTCCTGCCCTTTCTTTTGCCCTTTCTTGCTTCGCTTCGCTCCGCTTTCAGGGAGTTTAGAAAAAACAGGACCATGGGTGATGTTTACTTAATTCCCCTCCTCTGGTTTTTTATTCCTTTTATCCTCATGTCTTTTTCCAGTTCCAAATTACCTCACTACATCTTTCCTATTTTACCCGCCGCCGCCCTGTTAGCCGGAAATTATTTATGGAAAATTATCAGGGAAAAGGAAACCTCCACCCCTCTTCTTGTCTCCCAGTTTCTTGTCCTTGCCCTGATACTTTCACTCTTCTTAGCCTTGAACTTCATCTTCTTTCCCCTCCTTTCCTCCTTTCCTTTCTGGTTTACATTTTCCCTTTTTATTTCTCTCTCTATCGCCGGGTTACTTGCCCTGCGCTTAAGAAGCCAGATTTTACTCACTTCTGCCATAGTTCTGGCCATGGGAACGCTTAACTTCTCCCTGAATTTCCATGTTGACCCTTCACTGCTTAAATACCAGCCTTCCCGTTATTTTGCCGGTAATTTGCAGGGGGATTATCCCCTTATTTACACTTATAAATTTTTTCCCAATGCCTCTTTAATCTTTTACCTCAGGAAAAAGGTAACCAAGCTCAGCGGAAAGGAATTGGAAAGATTACTGGAGAAAAATCCCGGGAAAGAATTTGTTATTATATTTCCTGCTAAAGAAGTAAAAAAGATGAGGGAGAAAGGATATGTTATTAGACCTCTATCCATTAGAAGTTATTATCCGGTTTCCCGCCTTTCCCTGCAATTTCTTGATTTACGTAAAAGGGAAAAGATATCCAGGGATATTATCCTAGGGAAAATAAGGTTAAAACAAAGGGTTGAAAATAATTTATAATTAAGCTAATCTATGGAAGGAAGCATTAGAGAAATTTTAAGATGCAAATTCACAATTTTCAATATTATCTCCGGCGAATTTCCTGGATTGCCCGGGGTATTTTAGTATTTTGATTTTACTTTTTTGTAAAAGGAGGATGCGATGAGAAGAACAAAACTTCTCTTGGGAGGAACCGTGGTGTCTCTGGGTTTAATCCTTTCCGGCTGTGCTACCTTTTTAGGTCCCAGCCAGGAAACCAAGCGTATGGGAGAAGAGATTCAGATGCTTCAGGAAAATGTAAAGAAACTCTCCCAGCAAAATATCCAGCTGCAGAAGGAACGAGACCAGTTGTACAAAGAGTTGCGCAGTATATCCCAGATGTTCCAGCAGGCTCTCCAGGCAGAGAAAAAGGAAAGAGAAAGGTTGAGAACCCAGATTCAGCAACTGAGCAAAACTATTCAGGAGCAAAAGAAAAAACAAGCTACCATAAAGCGCCGTCCCAAGCCAACTCCTAAACCTAAACCACGCGTCAAGGTAAGCCAGGCACGGGAAAAAGTAAAGCAGATTCAGGAAGCTCTTAAAAGAGCCGGTTATGACCCCGGCCCCATTGATGGCAAAATCGGTCCTCTCACCCGCAATGCACTCCAGGAATTCCAGAAAGAAAATGGCCTGCCAGTAACTGGTAAAGCAGACGATGCCACTATGAAACTTCTGCAGGAGTACATGGAGGAATCGCTTAAATAATGGATAAGTGGGAAATAAAGAAAGCAGACGGGACGGGAAAATCTACGGCCCGGTAGATACAAGCACACTTATACAGTGGATTGAGGAAAAAAGAATCCTGGCCGAGGACTTAATAAGTCCGGTGGGAAAAAACATGTGGAGAAAAGCAGTAGATACCCCACCCTTTAAAGAGATATTCGCCCCCTCCCTTCCGGGAGAAGCGAAGAAGGAAGAAGAAATAATCTGTCCCAAGTGCGGCAAAAAATGGGAGCTGGACACAGTACTATGCACCAATTGCGGTACCAACTTAAAAAGCGGAAAGCAGATTAAAAGTGTAGTTTCCCCACTTGTGCAGGATGCTTCCTCCCCTTCTTTAATCTCGGTACTCTGCATAAAAGAAGCCCTACGTATCCTCAAAAGCAACCCCTGGAACCTGGCAGGGATAACCTTCCTCTACCTGCTCATTAACGGTTTTGCCCAGCACGTTCCCCTGCTTGGATGGCTGGTACAACTGGCAGTCGGACCTGTACTTACCCTGGGTTTTTACACAGTATGTTTGAAAAAGGTCAGAGGGGAGGAGAGCAATATAAACACGCTTTTCTCTCCCTTCTCCTTTTTTGTGCCTAGTCTGGTAGTGGTGGGGCTATACGGGATTATCGTTGCTGGGTAATATGTTCTTCGTTATTCCAGGAATTTTCTTTGCACTTGCTCTCTCGTTTTCGTTTTTCATCGTAAGCGAGAGACAGAGCGGCCCCATTGAAGCCCTTAAAGAGAGCTTTGATCTTACCCAGGGGCTAAGATGGAAAATTCTGGCTATATTCGTCCTGGGCGGGCTAATTAATATCCTGGGAGTACTTGCCTTAGGGATAGGAATGCTATTCACCTTCCCGGTGAGCTTTCTGGCCCTGGCAACTCTTTACAACGGCATAAGAAGCGGCGAATTTGCAGAAGCACGATACGTAACAAGCAAGAAGGAAATACTTCTCGCGCTTCTCCCCGTAGTTCTCTTCCTGGGGCTTCTGGCTCTTTTGATTGTCATAGGATTTGCGAAAATATTACCCATCTTTAAAAATATCACTCACATGGCAAAATGGGCGTAAAAGAAGAACTTGCTTTGGTCCTCATTACCGAGAAATCCCTGGAGAAATCTCTAACCGGCTCCATAATAAAAGAGATTTTTTCCGGCGGGGTTAAACCCCTGGAGCTGATAGAGGTAAGGATGTTTGCACCCAGCGAGAAGCTGATTAAGGAATACATAGAACTGATAATACAGCGTTCTTTTAGAGAATACCTTTACCGGGAATACATAGCAAAAAATAAGGGGCCGATTAAAAAAAGAATGATGCTTCTCCTTCTGCGAGGGGAAGATGCTATCTCTCAAATTCGGGGTGTGGTAGGGCCAATATCCCATCGCATTGACGGTACCATAAGAAACTCCTTTGCAGAGTTTGAGGAGGACGAGGACGGGAAAATAGTAAGATTTATTGATCCTGCTGTTATTATCAATCATTCCGAAGTCAGAGGTGGCAAAGGGAGTAATTACCCTGTGGGCTGAATACAGCGAAAGAGATGGCGGACTGCTGAAGAATATTGTGAAATGGAAAAAGCTTATTGAACGCTGGGATTACCACGAGCTGGAAGCCTTAAGATACAGGGAAGGGCTCTGCGTATCCAAGGAAGATTTACTCAACAATATTGAGACCACCATGGTACTGATAAAACCGGATAATATCTATACCAAGTCCCGCAGGGTGGGAGAAATAATAAACGCCCTCTCCGGCCCCGGCTTAAAACTAATAGGAGCCAAGGCAGTAAACATGTCTATCAACCAGGCAATGAGATTCTATGCCCCGATAGAGCGCAAACTGCAGGAAAAACTGGGAGAAGAGAAGGGAAAAGAAGAATTTGCCAAGCTAATTGAATTCATGACCGGTTATAATCCCTACCAGGTACACGATCCTGCCCTCAGAAATCAATCTGGCGGAAGAGAACATCAATCTCTGGCCCTGGTCTATCAAGGCCCCTTTGCAGTATCCCGTATCCGCAGGAAAGTGGGTGCCACCGACCCTCTGGAAGCCGAGCCAGGAACCATAAGAAGAGAATACGGGCATGACATAATGCGCAATGGCGTGCATGCATCCGATTCGGTAAAATCTGCCCGCAGGGAAATGAAAATAATCGATGTAGAAGGCACCCAGATGAAAGAGCTGGTACAGGAATACCTGGCAAATCAGGGTGGACAATAAGAGACTTAAGACTATAGACTTTAGACCATAGACTGGTAGAAGAGAATAAACGAGTAAGTAATGAAGATACAGGATACAAGATACATTTTAGACCATAGACTTAGTAGCGAGTAGATAGTAGTGGGTAGCGAGGGGAGGATAGGTATCCTGGGGGGAGTTTTATCCTGACCTCCATGTGGCGGGTTTGAGTTTAGTATTTTGGATTTTGGGTTTATTTAGAATTTAGGGTTTGTTGTTTAGGGTTTTAAATGAAGTGGATTCCCGCCTGCTTTAGTGGGGAGGACTTAGGAGGCGAAACTAAGAACTAATGACCAAATTACCATAATGCCTGTATTCCATAGGGTAGCCGTTATCTGGGGAGGCCCTTCACGGGAGAGAGAGGTTTCTTTCCGCTCGGGAAAGAGAGTAAGCAATGCACTCAGGGCCCGGGGATACGAGGTAGTAGAGATAGAATTAACCCGGGAGTTACCCTTTAATCTAAGCCAGGAAAAAGTAGAGGCAGTTTTCATTGCCGTGCATGGGAAATGGGGAGAAGATGGCAAACTCCAGGGGTTGCTAGAAATAATGGGCCTTCCCTATACGGGAAGCGGAGTGCTTGCTTCTGCCCTATCTATGAATAAAATATTCTGCAAGAAACTCTGGGAAAAAGAAAAGATTCCCACCCCGGGCTACCAGGAAATAAGAAAAGAGAGCCTTCTGGAAGATGTAAAAAAAGGCATAGAAAAGTTAGGCCTTCCCCTGGTGGTAAAACCGGTGAGCGAGGGTTCAAGCCTGGGAGTAGAGATTGTAAAAGAGAAGAACCAGGTTCTCCCTGCCGTGCAAAGGATAAATAAAGAATTCGGGAAAGTATTCCTGGAGGAATACATCAGGGGGAAAGAAATTACCGTGGGTATTCTGGGAGAAGGAAAGACTCTGCGTGCCTTACCGGTTCTCGCACTTGCCCCCCAAAAAGACTTCTACGATTACCAGGCCAAGTATACTCCTGGCATGACTAAATTTATCATCCCGGCAAACCTCCCGGCAAAAACCTATCAGATGAGCCAGGAAATAGCCATAAAAGCACATAAAGTTCTATCCTGTTGTTCTTTCTCGCGTGTGGACATGATAGTAAGAGAGGATATACCATACGTACACGATCTGAACACTGTGCCGGGTCTTACGGAGATTTCAGATTTACCTGCCCAGGCAGAAGCAGCAGGAATAAGTTATAATGATTTAATAGAGGAGATACTTTCCTATGCCGCCTGCAATAAATTTTGAGCCAGAGATAGGTATTGCATCTTTCATCTGCTACAATGAAAGATTGCTCTCCTGCCTGGAGGATTTTTCCGAGGTAGGGTTCAAATGCCTGGAGTTGTGGGGTATTCCTGCCTTTGGTCATCCGCTACATTTTCCTTACCAGAACAGAAGATATATCCAGAGATTCGCCTCTTTAATTGAAAAATACGAACTGGCTCCCTATGCAATTCATACCCCCATTCATCCAGAATGGTCTATTTCCATCCCCGACGAGGAACTTCGCTTCCTGGCTCTACGAGAAATCAAGAAATGCATTGAATCTGTCTCCTCCCTGGAGATTCAGATTGCAGTCATCCATGCGGGAGGTCCTTATCGTAATGAAAACGAGGATCTGCAACTGGAAAAAACAACAAATTCTCTGCTCAGACTCCTGGAATTCTCTTATCCAAAAGGAATACAGATAGTGGTAGAGAATAGTATCCCGGGCGTTATAGGAGACAAGCTGGAGCACATGGAAAGGCTGCGAGATTCTTTACCGGAAGAGATAGGATTTTGCATAGACACCGGCCATGCTTATAACACAGGAGTGCTTGCTTCCATATTTAAGGCTCTGGGGAAAAGGATAAAACATCTACACCTCCAGGACACCTTTTTGGGCAAAGATGCTCACCTGATCCCGGGAGAAGGGGAATTGAGCTGGGAGGAAATCATGCTACAGCTAAGAGAAATAGATTATTCAGGAGTCCTCCTCCTGGAAATAAGAGAGCGGAAAGATGCTCCCTTAAAGGAAGTTTTGCAACGTTCCTGGGAAAGTGCTAACAGATTACGGGAAATGTTGAAAAAGAAGGGATAATCAGAGCAAAAACCTTTGCATTAAACATTTAATCCCCTTTCATTTCTGCCAAATGGAGAGTTTATTACCTTTTCGAAGGAAAGAACACCCAATAAGAAAAGAAGACGCGTTTCTCCTCCATGCCATTTCCCCGGTGAAAAGAGAATTTCCAGATACCGGCAGTCTTGACTGGGAATACATCTACCAAAATGCCTTCCAGCATAGAATATCCGGAATTGTTTACAACCGCATAAAAGCAACCCCTTCCTTACTCCATTCCATACCTCCCTTATACCTGGGGAAATTTGCCGGGGGGAAGAGGAAAATAGTGCAACATAACCAGGCCCTGCTCCAGGAATTTTTAAGCCTCCACCATGGGCTACAAAAGAACCAGGTGGAAATAATTCCCATAAAAGGCATGCCTCTCCTTAAAGATATCTTCCATGATTTATCCCTGCGTCCCTTATCGGACATTGATATTTTAATTCGGGAAGAGGATTACCCCCGGGTAAAATCCTTCCTCCTGCATTCCGGATACTCCCTGCTACTTGAGAACCGTAAAGAAAGCTACTGGAGAAAGCACCAGTGTCACGTAAAATTCTTCCGTCAGATAAATTCCCGAAAAATATTACTGGAAGTGCACTGGACATTTCTCCCTCCCCGTCCCCATCCAGTGTCGCTTTCCTCTCTGTGGCAAAGGCTACAGGTAACTCACTGGGAAGGAGAAAAAATACTCATCCCCTCTGCCGAAGATATATTCATGCTTACTTTTGCCCATATATACCTGCACCTCCGCTACATCCCTTTACGGATAATTCACGATTTCTCCTGGCTTACCCTGAACTTCAAAGATACCTATGACTGGGAGTATATCTGGCGTGAAACAATGAAGAACCGCCTGGAAAACATCCTTTATTTCTCTGGGCTCCTTGCTCAGGAATTACTTTCTATCCCTTATTTTCCCTTAAAAGAAAAATTTAATAGAGAAAATTTAAAAACCATTTTACTCCGCCGGCTTCCTTTAAAAGAATTGATTTTCCCGCCGCGTTCTTCCTCACTAAGAAAAAATGAATTTATTCTGCGTTATCTTTTATCCGGAAGTCATGGCACAATGCTCCACTATTTACTTCTCCCACCCCGGGAAGAAGTAACAAGATTCTTCGCACTCCCCTACCCCTCCTGGAAAGCCACGCTGGCATACCACCTCCGCTTTTTTTACTTACCCTTATGGGCTTTCTGGCAGGTAATGAAAGGAGGAGAAAATTTCAGTTAGAATTTCTGTGATAGGCTCACGTGGAATACCCGCGCAATACAGCGGAGTAGAGAGAGCTATCGAAGAAGTATGTAAAAGACTAGTAAACAAAGGATACGAATTTTCCATATACGGCTGGAAGGGATATGCCCGTGTAGCACCCTCCCTCCCTTCTTCCCTGAAGCTTTTTTATCTGCCCACCCTGCCTCTTCGCTACCTGGGAACCCCGGTAAATACGCTCCTCTCCATTTTTCACGCCCAGATGCAGGGAGTAGATATTATTCACCTACATTCTCTCAGTCCTGCTTTCTTCTCCTTCCTGCCCCGCCTTTTTGGGAAAAAATGCGTGGTCACTATCCATGCCCTGGACTGGAAGAGAAAAAAGTGGGGATGGATAGGAAAATTACTGCTTCGCCTGGGAGAAATATCCGCCATGATTTTTGCCCATCGGGTGGTAGTAGTCTCACGCAGTATGAAGAATTACTACGAGAAAAATTACCGCAGGGAAATTACTTTTATCCCCAACGGCGTAAGTATCAAGGGAAATGCTCCCTCTCCCGGTGAACTGGATAGACTCGGGCTTACTCCCGGAGCTTACCTGCTTTTTGTGGGAAGAATAGTGCCGGAGAAAGGATTACACTATCTTATTCCTGCCTTTAAAGAGACAAACTTGGAGCTGGATCTGGCCATAGTGGGAAAACCGAGTTTTACTGATAGCTACCTTGGCTACCTGAAAAGAATCTCCCCTCCCCGGGTGAAATTCCTGGGAGAGGTAAGCGGGGAAGCCCTACATGCCCTCTATGCTTACGCTGCCTTATTTGTGCTTCCCTCGGATGTGGAAGGATGTTCCTTGTCCCTGCTGGAAGCCCTCTCCTGGGGAACACCTGTGCTCACCAGTGATATCCCCGAATGCAGGGAAATTGTAAGAGGGAACGGTGGTATTTTTCCCAGAGGCAACAGCAAAGAATTGAGAAAAAAGCTGGAAACCCTCATTAAAAATGCAGGAGAACCGGACAAAAAGAAGATAAGAGAGGAGATCCAGAAAACCTACTCCTGGGAAAAACTAAGCAGTAAATGGGAAAAAGTTTACCAATCTCTATTATCATGAGTATCAGTAATAGGAAGAAATATATCGCTGCGGCTTTTGGGCTGGGAATTCTCTTTTTCCTGGGAAACCTTTTCTGGATAATTAAAGACAGGACCCCTCTTCTCTACGATAGTTACTGGAATTTCCTCTTCAGCATGAAACTGTTCCAGGGCATTAAAAGTGGTAATCTTTCTGAAATTCACCGAATAATCTCCTATTATAGAATTCCTTTCCTTATCCCCCTCATCACTGCTCCTTTTTACTTTATCTCTGGAATTAACCAGGATATGGCAGTAATAGCAGGCAGCACCCTTACTATAGGAATACTGATTTTTTCTCTCTTTAAACTGGGGGAAGAGATATCCGGTTATCGGGCCGGGTTCTGGAGTGTATTCGTATTCCTAATGTATCCCTTAGTATTTACCCAACAGAGAACGTTTATGATGGATTTGCCTCTCACTGCCTTTATTTCTTTATCTATTTACCTGCTTATAAAAAGCGCAGAAGTGCACAATGCTTCTTCCCCGGCTGAAACCTCTCTATCCCCTGATTTTACACCGGGAGCAGTTCAGCCGCGGAGCGGAGATTTTAGTAAATTAAGATTCTCTTTACTTTTTGCCGTTGTCTTTATACTGGGTTTACTGATTAAGATAAATTTTATCCTTTTCGTAGTTCCTCCTTTACTGTGGATGGGGATTAAAAGGTGGAAAGAATGGAAACTAAGGAATAAACTCATTCTTCTTATACTGCTACTTGCCGGTATTTTCTTCTTCATTTTCTTTTTCATCAGCACAGAAGAAAGCGGAAAAGCATGGATGTCTTTCATAAAAGGAGGAATGCTGGGGAAAGAATACTGGATATATCTTGTGAAAAATACTTTCTTAATGGTGAGTGAAGGAACCAGTTTTTTCTTTGCCCTGGTTTTCCTGATAGCATTTCTATTCTATCGCCGGATTCCCTTAAAACACCGCGATATACTCGCCCTGTGGTTTCTCCCTTCTCTTTTCATACTCACCCTGTTCCGGGTAGACAGGAGAATCTTTCTCCCTCTTCTGCCCGTCCTGGCCCTGGTAAGCGGTGCAGGAATAGCAAACTTGAAAAACGCAAAGCTGCGCGGTTTTGTTCTAAGTCTGATAATACTGGTGGGAAGCATACAATACTTTGCCATTTCTTTCGGCATAGATTTCCTTCCCCTTAGTGTCACAGTCAACGAATACCCGGTGGAAAAATCAGAGAAGATGCCCTTTACCCACGGTTTGCTTCACCTCACCCTGTTTACCCAGATAGTTAATATACCGCCTAACCCTTTCCAATTCTCCCATCCCTCCCCCTATGACTGGAAAGGGCAAGAAATATTTGAGCTTATAAAGAACCAGGGAAAAGAAAACAGCAAGGTAGTCATTCTGAGCAAAAGAAAAGAGCTATGGATGCTTGTTCACTATTATTCCTCCCGCCAGGATTTCCCACTGGAAATATGGAGCCTGGACGGCAGTCCCCTTTTGTATGAGATAAAGGGGTGGGAGAAGAATGGCGAACAGGAAATCTCGTTGCGGGAAAATTTCCTTCCTCTATTTGAAAATGCAGATTTTATCATCCGAGAAATCAGCCAGGAGGAAAAAGTCGAGAAATTTCCCAACCAATATGCCCGGGACGGGAACTCTACCAGAGACAGGAGAAAACCAGAAGAATGATAGAGGAAAGCGATGAAGAGGCATATCCCCAGCTTGTAAAAAAACTGCAGGAAATAAACGAGTGGATAGATAAGGAATCCCCCTTCAAACCGATTAAAGAAATCTCGCTGCCTGACCGTACCCATCTCCAGATTCTAATGCGGTAAGGAAGGGGAGAGACTGCACTTGAGGCTATAGATTGGTAGAAGGGAATAAGTGGGGGGGTGAGTAAGAAATAAGATACATGATTCCTGCTTCCGTAGGAATGACAAAAGAAGCGCCGATGCAGGATGC
The DNA here is from genome assembly GCA_013152825.1 of Caldisericota bacterium. Classification (GTDB taxonomy): domain Bacteria; phylum CAIJMQ01; class CAIJMQ01; order JAADFP01; family JAADFP01; genus JAADFP01. The sequence goes on from JAADFP010000028.1 coordinate 26,370, forward strand.
AGGGAGGAAGCACAGAGAAGAGAAGGAAAGCGAAAAAGTAAGTAAGGGAGGGAGAGTGCAGTAGTTAGTAGATGATAGTTGAGGAAGGAATAGGGATTAGCTTTGAGTTAGTGAGGAAGTGTAGAGGATAGCCGTATTTACACCTCGGGAGTGTAAATAGACGGAAGACAGTTGATAAATCTCCTTTTTAGCTCATCAACGCTCCCATAGCCTGCGAGACTCTCTTCGGAGATCGCGTATAGCGATTTCCAACAATCCTGTTATTGACCACGGATATACTCCCACTGCCAGAAGCCCCGGGTGAAATTGAATCCTGACGCGCTGACGCGAAGTGTATCAGAAACAACTACGACTATATTCGTTCTGCTTTTCATGCGTTTCCCCTCTGATTTTCATATTTCAAGCGGATGCCATCCATCCCCCTAAAACGCGGCATTCTGGCACAATTTCATAAAAATCGCCCATCGACGGAGTTAAGCTTTTGCTAAGCTCCGCCAATGGGCAGACCAAAAGATTGCTTATAAGGTTCTCTCTCGCCGAAGTTCTTTGCTATTTTACAAGAAATGTAAAACCATTCTCGTCTGTGTCTGCATACCCGGGGCCGGTTAGATACCTGTTAGTTACCCACTGCACATGCCCATCTACAAAAGCTACATCTATTCCTCCCGCGTATCGTGGAGACATATGGGAACTTCTCCAAACGTGATAAGCGTCCGCCCAGGCAATTTCCCTATTGGTGTTACCGTTGGATTCAAAGAAAAGCACAACCTTAGATGGAGGCTTTCTCACGTTAGAAAGCTTTTGGCTCTCGGAGGGATCGCCTGTAAATGGTATCAACCGGCGGTTAGCACCGTAACTGCAAGATGCTCTCGCGCCCCACACCCCTTGTCTCATGTCTGAGGGATCCC
>JAADFP010000029.1 GCA_013152825.1 Caldisericota bacterium
GGGGCTACCAGATAGTTTATACTCCTCATATTCTAAAAAAAGATTTATGGGTAAGGAGTGGACATTGGGATTTTTACCGGGAAAATATGTTCCCACCCATGGAATTACCCGAAGCTACTTACCAGCTGAAACCTATGAATTGTCCGGGTCATATACTTATATACAAAAGCAAAATGAGAAGTTACCGCGATCTCCCTTTGAGGCTGGCTGAAATGGGGACAGTATATAGGTACGAAAAAAGCGGGGTGTTGCATGGTATGCTGCGGGTAAGAGGATTTACACAGGATGATGCGCACATATTCTGTACTCCCCAGCAGGTAAAGGAAGAGATAAAAGGGGTTATTGAATTTGTAGATTACATAATGGGAGTCTTTCGCTTCCCTTATCGTGCATTTCTCTCTACCCGGCCAGAGAAATTTACCGGTAGTATTCAGGAGTGGGAAAGGGCAGAATCAGCACTTAGAGAAGTATTGCAGGAGAAGGGAATAGAATTTGAGGTAGAAGAAGGGGAGGGGGTATTCTACGGCCCTAAGATAGATATTAAGATGGAGGACGCCCTGGGAAGACTATGGCAGGGGCCCACGGTTCAGTTTGATTTTAACCTTCCCCGCAGGTTTGATGTTACCTACATCAATAAAGATAACCAGGCAGAGTATGTAATAATGATACACCGGGTAGTACTGGGTGCTATGGAAAGATTTGTAGGGACATTACTTGAATTTTATGGAGGTGATTTACCGCTCTGGATAGCACCTCTTCAGGTGAAAATTATCCCGGTAAATGATGATATGCTCCCTTACGCGCGTAAAGTTTGTCGTTCTATACAGGAAGAAGGAATAAGAGTAGAAATAGATGAACGCAGCGCTACAGTGGGTTATAAAATAAGGGAAAGCGAAAAAGAAAAGGTCCCTTATATGTTGGTAGTAGGTAAAAAGGAGGAAGAGATTAATGGGGTTTCAGTGAGGAAAAGGAAAGGAGAACAAAAGTTGATGAAAACAGAAGAATTTATGGAAATCTTAAAAAAGAGAATAAAGGAGAAGATTTAAGATGAATGGAAAAGTAGAAAAAATTATTGGTAAGGAGAATCTTATAATTGAAACGGGAAAAGTAGCCCGGCTGGCTAATGGCTCAGTTTATGTGAGGTATGGTGACACAGTAGTGCTTGTTGCCTGCGTGGGGAAAGAATTGAAGCAGGAAGACATGCCTGACTTTTTCCCTCTTACTGTGGAATACAGGGAAAGGACTTATGCAGGAGGTAAAATCCCTGGAGGATTTTTCAAGAGAGAAGGCAGACCCTCGGAGAAGGAGATAGTCACCTCGCGGCTAATTGACCGTCCGCTCAGGCCATTATTCCCGGAAGGATTGCCCATGGAAGTGCAGATAGTGGCTACGGCTCTCTCGGTGGACGAAGTAAACGATCCCGATATCCTGGGAATAATCGGTGCTTCCGCTGCTCTTGCCATATCGGATATTCCTTTTTCCGAGGTTATCGGAGCGGTGAGAATTGGATATATAGATGGCAGGTTTGTCATAAATCCCACCCACCCGGAAAGAGAAAAAAGCCTTCTTGACCTGGTAATCTGTGGAGGAAAAGAGGGGCTTTCCATGGTAGAAGGAGAGTGTAAAGAAGTAGCCGAAGAGATACTCATAGAAGCCCTGGAGCTGGGGAAGGAAGCATGTGCCCAGGTAGTGGAAATGATAGAAGAGATGAAAGAGCAGTATGGCAAGGAAAAAATAGAGGTAAATCTTTTTTCTTTACCGGCTGATTTCCTGGAAAAGGTAGAAAAAGCTGCTGAAGAGAAAATCAGGGAAGCTAACCAGATACCGGAGAAGAAAAATAGACAGAAAAGAATGAAGGAAATTAAGGAAGAGATAATTGCTACTTTCGCTGCTGAATACGAGGAGGCATGGATTAGTAAGGCACTCTCCCTGGTGGAAGAGAAAGTCCTGCGGAAAGATATCCTGGAAAACAATAGAAGGGTAGATGGAAGAGGGCCTGACCAGGTTCGTCCTATAACCTGCGAGGTCGGTGTGTTGCCTCGCACACATGGCTCAGCTCTCTTTACCAGAGGTGAAACGCAGGCTCTGGTAGTGGCTACTCTGGGGAGTAAGGAAGACGAACAGGTTATGGAAGCTTTGTGGGGAGAAGATATAAAGAAATCCTTCATGCTGCATTACAATTTCCCTTCCTTTAGCGTGGGAGAAGTGAGGCCTATGCGCGGACCAGGCAGGAGAGAAATTGGACATGGCTGGCTGGCAGAAAGAGCCCTGAAACCAGTAATCCCGGATTGGAATACTTTCCCTTATACCATAAGGCTGGTCTCGGATATTCTTGAATCCAATGGGTCTTCTTCCATGGCTACAGTGTGTGGAGGAAGCCTGGCTTTGATGGATGCGGGAGTACCTACCAGCAGCCCTGTGGCTGGTGTGGCTATGGGGTTGATTAAGGAAGGGGATAAAGAAGTAGTACTTACAGATATCCTGGGAATTGAAGATAAATACGGGGACATGGATCTTAAAGTAGCAGGAACTCCCAAAGGACTGACAGCAGTGCAGATGGATATCAAGGTGGAGGGGGTAACCGTAGAGACATTAAAGAAAGCTTTTTCCCGGGCAAAAGAGGCGCGGGAGGAAATTCTTGCCATAATGGCAAAAACCCTATCTTCGCCCCGTCCTGCGGTTTCTCCTTATGCTCCCTATATTGGTGTTATGGATATATCTGCTGACAAAGTGGGTACTCTTATCGGTCCGGGTGGCAGAAACATAAGAAAGATAATTGCTGAAACAGGCACCAAGATTTCCGTGGATGATCTGGCCGGAAAAGTTACCGTAGAGGCAAAGGACAAAGAATCTCTGGAGAGGGCATTGCGGATGATGGAAGAAAGCGTGAAAGAAGTTGAAATAGGAGAAGTTTACACGGGAAAGGTAACCCGTATTACTCCGTTTGGAGCCTTTATTGAACTTTTCCCGGGCACAGAGGGACTTCTTCATATTTCCCAGATTGCCCATGGCTATGTCAAGGATGTTAAAGAATTCCTGAAAGAAGGGGACGAAGTAAAAGTAAAAGTCATCAAGATAGATGAAACGGGAAAAATTGGCCTCTCTCGCAAGGAACTCCTTGAACCAGAAGGAAATGAATGAGGAGAGAAGTCAGGAATTAGAAGAGAATAGGCCTCTGCTTTAAATAGTCCCGGTGGATTTGAATTCTTGTTCTTCTTACATTCTTCTCTTTTTTAGACTATAATAGTGAGAGAAATTAAATGCTGAAAAAAGAAATTCTTCCCAATGGAATTCGTCTGGTAGGAGAAGAACTGCCTAATTATAACTCGGTTTCCATAGGGGTATGGGTATCCTGTGGCAGTATACGGGAAAACGAAAATAATAATGGTATCTCCCATTTTATTGAACACCTGCTTTTCAAAGGAACCCAGAACAGGGAGGCAAAGGAAATAGTAGGAGAAATAGAAGCCGTAGGGGGAAGTATTGATGGATTTACCGGGAGAGAGTTTTCTGGTTTCTGGGTAAAAATTCCTTCCTCGCATCTGGAACTGGCTGTTGATATTCTCTCCGATCTTATTCTCCATCCTCGTTTTGAGCCGGAAGCAATAGAGAAAGAAAAAGAAGTAATTATAGAGGAAATAAAAGGCTCCCATGATTCACCCCAGGAGTTTCTCTCCGATGTATTTACCAGGAATTTTTGGGAAGGGTCCCCCCTGGGATTTCCTATCCTGGGAGAAGAAAAGAATATCTTTTCTTTTACACGGGAAGAGATAGTGGCTACATACAGGGAAAAGTACTTCTCGCAACCTTTTATTATTGCAGTGGCAGGGGATTTTGAGTTCCCCGAGGTTAAGGAGCTTATTCTTCGCTATTTTGGAGTTCTCTCCTGGAATGCCTCAAACCATTTCCCCCCGGTTCCTTCTCCTCGAAAGAAAATCCAATTTCTTCCCCGGCCCCTGGAACAGGTGCATTTCCTCTGGGGGATTAAAGGGATTCCCCAGAGATCGCCCTTGCGCTTTGCTTTCCTGGTAATGGAAAATATACTGGGTGGAGGGATGAGTTCTCGCCTATTCCAGAAAGTGAGAGAAGAGAAAGGGCTGGTGTACGAAGTTTTCTCTTTCCATCTTTCCACCCTCCAGGCAGGCATGCTGGCAATTTACGGGGGTACAAGAGGAGAAAGGATTAAGGAAGCCTTTTCCCTGGTCATGGAGGAGGTAATCAAGCTCAGAGACCAGGGAGTCAAAGAGGGGGAAGTGGAAAGAAGCAAGGAGTTTATTAAGGGCAACCTGGTCCTGGGATTGGAGAGCACCCAATCGCGAATGAGCCGCCTGGCTTACAATGAATTTTACTACTCAAGACTGTTTGAACTGGACGAAGTGCTGGAGATGATAAACAAGGTGAAGAAGGAAGATGTGGAAAGCATTGCCCGTTCACTGATACGGGATGAGTTTTTAAATATTGCTTTTCTGGGAAAAGAAGGCTTAAGAGAATACTTAGGAGAGGAGCAATGGAAATTGTAGTAAAGGTAGAAAGAGTACCAGAAGCGAAAGAAATAGATTTGCCTCTTCCTGCGTATGCTCATCCGTACGATGCAGGGCTTGATTTAAGGTCTCGGATTACTACTACCCTGCTTCCAGGGGAAAGGAAACTTGTTCCCACCGGGATTAAATTGGCTATCCCTCCCGGGTATGTGGGGATTATCAAAGACCGCAGTGGTATGGCTTTGAAACACGGATTGCATACTCTGGCAGGGGTCATTGATTCAGGATACCGGGGAGAGGTAGGCGTGGTGCTGCTTAATACTGATAAGGAAGAATTTACCATACACCAGGGGGACAGAATTGCCCAGCTTCTTATTCTGCCTGTAATGCTGGTAAAATTGGAAGAAGGGGCATTAACAGATACCTCTCGTGGAGATAAGGGATGGGGCAGCTCGGGAAAGAGATAATTAAAGGAAGATCCAGGAGGATTGTAGAAGGGAGTTTTTATCTCTTCATTGGTGTTTCTTTGCTTCTTAGTCTGATTACCTTTCATCCGGAAGAAATTTCTTTTCTCTCTTATCCCTCTTCTGCAAAGGTCAGCAATCTCATAGGAATAGTAGGAAATTGGCTGGGATTCTGGCTGTTTTTCTTTTTAGGCTGGGCAGGATATTTCGTTGTATTCTGGCTTTTTTTGCGGATAGTCTCACTTTTCCGGGAAGAACTGCAGGTAGAAAGAAGAAAGAGAGTAGGAGGTTATATTTGCTTGATTGTTTCTCTCTCTCTCCTTGCTTCTTTTTTCTCTCTTCCCACCTTTTCCTGGGGAAAGATCTTTGAAAACACCTCTTTCTCCGGTGGAGTAGTAGGGTACGCACTGGTAAAACTATTTTCTCCCTATCTGGGAACAATTGGCACTCCTATCTTCGGGTTTTTATTGCTTATTCTTGGTGCAGCACTTGTCTTCCCCCTGGAAGGGATTAATCTGCCCCGTTTCAAACTTAAATGGAGAAAATCAATTCCACCACCTGTAAAGAAAACCAGGGAGGCATCTCCCCGAAAAGCAAAGAAGAAGAAAACAATAAAAGAATTTTCTGGAGAGGAAACAACAGAAGAAGCAGAAACAATGGGATTACCCCCTCTTTCCTTGCTTAAAGATCCCCCTCCCATGCAGAAAGAGGATGATGCTTTTGTGCAGGAAAATGCCCGCAGGCTGGAGAGTGTCCTGAAAGAGTTTGGGCTGAAAGGGGAAGTGGTGGAAGTGCACCGCGGGCCTGTGATAACCAGCTACGAAGTGAAGCCAGGCACAGGGATAAAAGTACATCAGATCACTGCTTTGGCCGATGATATAGCCCTTGCTCTCCAGGCACAGAGTTTGAGAATCGTTTCACCTATCCCGGGAAAAGCAGCCCTGGGAATAGAGATTCCCAACCCGGTTCCTCGCCTTGTCTATTTAAAAGAGATACTTTCCTCCCCGCAGTTTAAGAATGCCTCCTCCAAACTTACCCTGGCTCTTGGCAAAGATATAAGGGGAAATCCCATTGTGGGAAATCTTAAGGAAATGCCCCATCTTCTTATTGCCGGGACCACTGGTTCCGGTAAGACTGTTTGCCTGCATTCTCTGGTAATGAGTTTACTTTTCCAGGCTTTCCCCTACGAGGTAAAACTGCTTCTGGTAGACCCCAAGATGGTGGAACTTACACCTTTTTCTCGCATCCCGCATCTCTATGCACCCATTATTACCAGTGGCAAAGGAGCAGCAAAATCCCTGCAGTGGATAGTGGAAGAGATGGAGGGCAGGTATCGCACCCTGGCAGAAGCAGGAGTAAGAGATGTAGAAAAATTCAATCGTCTCATGGAAAAGGAAGGAAACCCGGAAGAAAAGATACCCTATATTGTGGTGATTATTGATGAACTGGCAGACCTTATGGCAGTAGCCTCCCGGCAGGTGGAGGATTCAATTATGCGGCTTGCACAATTATCGCGGGCAGCCGGGATACACCTGATTCTTGCCACACAGAGACCCTCCGTGGATGTGGTTACCGGAGTAATTAAGGCCAATTTCCCCTGTCGTCTCTCTTTTCAGGTTTCCTCAAAAGTTGATTCTCGCACTATCCTGGACATGAGCGGAGCAGAAAAGCTTCTGGGAAAAGGAGATATGCTCTATCTCCCGGCTGGTTCTTCCAAGCCGGTAAGAGCACAAGGATGCCTGGTAACCGAGGAGGAGATTGAAAGTGTAGTGGACTACTGGGCAAAGATGGGCAAAGTTGAACATGAAAAAACGCTGGAGGATTTTGACGAGGGAAAAGAGACGGAGGATGAACTGCCGGCTGAAAATGACCCTCTCTTCAAGGAAGCAGTAAAAGTCATTTTTGTTACGGGAATGGCCTCTGCCTCTAATCTTCAGCGAAGGATGAGGATAGGATATGCCCGGGCAGGCAGGCTGATAGACCTCATGGAGAAAAAAGGAATAGTAGGACCAGCCCGGGGCTCAAAACCCAGGGAAATATTAGTTAGCGAGGCATACCTGGAGGAACTCAGCAGAGGAGACAAGCAATAACCTTAGGATACAACAGATGGATTCTGCCATTTTAAACTGTAATATGCAGGAAGGATTAAAAGACCTTTTCAGCAGAAAGGCGCTTTTTGTAGGACTGGGAAACGAATTAAAAGGCGATGATGGGGCCGGTGTTTTCCTGGTAAAAGAACTGTCCCGGATATTTTCAGGCCAAGACATTCCTGACCCGAGCCGACTCCCAGCCTGGAATTTTTTAATTGCCGGGGTAGCACCGGAGAATTTCCTGGGTAAACTTTCCACGGCGGAAATTATTGTATTTGTTGATGCTTGCTACTTCGGGGAGAAAGCAGGAGAGATAGCTTTTGTCAACCCGAAAGAATTGAAGGGTTACGGATTTACACATAGTTTCTCTCCGGCTCTGATTGAGTATCTGAATACCCTGGGTAAAAAGGTGCTGTTCCTGGGTATAGCACCAAAGAATCTGAGCCTGGGGGAAGGGTTGAGTACTGAGGTGAAAAAAGGCATAGAAGAATTCATAGGAAATGTAAGAGAATGCATGAACTTACCTTAGCCAGCAATATATTAAATATTACCCGGCGGGTAGCACGGGAAAATGCACTCTCCAGGGTTACCAGGATAACCGTTAAGGTAGGGGTATGGAGCTGTGTAAACGAGGAATCCTTGAAGTTCGCCTTGAGTTGCATTGCTAATGAACCCTGGATTAAAGGAGTTAACCTAAAAGTAGAAAAAATAGGACAGGGGGATACTATTCAGGAGATGTATATAGAAAGTATTGAAGGAGAAAAAAATGAAGATAAAAGTATTAAAGCCCATTCTTGAGGCAAACGAATCTATTGCGGATGAAGTAAAAGGGATATTAAGAGAAAAAGGGATAAAACTTGTAAATATTATTGGTTCACCGGGTTCGGGTAAGACTGCTCTGCTGGAGAAAACACTCGCTCATTTGTTCCCGGCAGAGGTCGGGATAATTGAAGGAGATATTTCCACCACCTACGATGCAGAAAGGGTGTATTCCCTGGGAGCAGAAGTAGTGCAGATCAATACCCAGGGAGCCTGCCATCTGGATGCCAATATGATAAAAGAGGCTTTGCAGAACTTAACCCTTGACAATAAAAAGATAATTTTTATTGAAAATGTGGGGAATTTAGTCTGTCCGGCAGAATTCAGGTTAGGGGAGGACCTCAGGATAATCGTTCTTTCTCTTACAGAAGGTGAGCATAAACCTCTTAAATATCCATATCCCCTTTCTTTTAGTAGTTCACAGGTGCTGATTGTCAACAAAATTGACCTCCTTCCTCACCTAAAGGTAGATATGGAGGGAATAATTGCAGAAGCAAAAAAGATTAACCCGGATCTAAAAGTCTTTCCTCTTTCCTCTTTGACCGGAGAAGGCTTCTCCGGGTGGATTGAATACATAAAAAATCTCTTTTGCATCCCCTAAGCAAGCAGTAAGTTACTACCCTGGCTTTTTGAGCCTCGCGGTATTTGTGACCGGGGAAAAATTTTTGGGTTTGTGATTTGGCCTGCCTGTTCCATCCTGCGGAGGTCGGGGGTGGCAGACAGGTATTTAGAATTTATGTAGATCCTATTCCTTCTTCATACTCATGAATCCATAGACTATCATTTCTCCCAGGAGTCCCAGAGAAATCAGCTGGATTCCGACTATTAATAAAAGTATGCCCAGCCAGAGAAGTGGGTAGTGTCCTCCGATGGAGTGAGGAGAAGAGGTAAACCAAAGAACAGCAAGCCCTATTTCTATAGCTGCACCCGGCAGAAAAAGAACAGTTCCCATGGTTCCAAAGAGGTGCAGGGGTTTTACCCGGTAATGGGTGAGAAAGATAATGGTGATGAAATCAAGGAATCCCCAGTAAAACTTTTTCCACCCGTATTTACTTTTCCCTCTTTTGCGGGGAGCATGTTTCACTTTTACCTCGGTGACCCGGAATCCCTTACTATGGGCAATAAGGGGAATAAACCGGTAAAGGTCCCCGTAAAAGTCAAGTTTTTCGATGACTTCTTTCCTGAAAGCCTTGTATCCACAGTTGATATCGTGCAGTTTTACTCCTCCCAGCAGAGAGACAAAAAAGTTAAAGATACGGGAAGGCACTCTTTTCCAGAGAGGATCCCTCCTATGGAACCTCCAGCCGCAGACTACATCGTGTCCTTCCTCTATCTTCTGGAGAAACTTTTCTATTTCTTCCGGGTCATCCTGCAAATCAGCATCCAGGGTGAAAATCACCTCTCCGGTGGCTTTTTTAAATCCTTCTTTCAGGGCAATGGTTTTACCAAAGTTTGTAGGCAGATGGACCGCTTTGACCCTTTCGTCAGTCCCGGCAATTTCTTCTATTTCTTCCCTTGTCCTATCCCTGCTTCCATCGTTTACAAAAATTAGCTCCCAATCATGCCTGTTTTCCAATACTTCCTTTATCTTCTGGTAAAGGGGAGTAATATTTCCTTCTTCGTTAAAAGCTGGAATTACCAGGGAAATTTTCATTTTAAATCCTTACTTAGGCTTGTGAGTATTCTACCATATCTTTCCTCTTTAACTTCTTCTGCCATAATTCCTGGTATAGTTTTTCATGCTCTCTAACCATTCTCTCGAGGGTAAAAATGTTTCCTATCTTTCTGGCTTCTTCTCCCATCTTCCTTAACAGGCTCCGGTTTTTTATCAGCTCTGAAATTCCCCGGGCCAGCATTTTGCTATCTCCGGGCGGAACAATTATCCCGCTTTCGCCCTCTCTGATTATTTCACCTGTGCCTCCCACTCCTGTAGCTACGGCTGGGATTCCAAGCGCCTGTGCTTCCAGGAGAGCATTGGGGAAACCTTCCCAGAGGGAAGAGAGCACAAACAGGTCTAGTGAAGCAAGAATAGGAAGAACATCTCTTCTAAATCCCAGAAAAATCACCTTATTTTCCAGCTTCATCCCTTTAACTTTTTCTTTTAACTTTCTCTCTTCTTCACCCTTGCCCACAATGAGCAAGATAATATCAGGATTCTCTCTGCTTAATATTTTTATTGCCTCAAAAAGATAAGGAAGCCCTTTTTGCTTCTCCAGCCTGGATACGGTTCCAATAAGAAAAGTTTTCTCCGAAGCCCCAAGTTTTTCCCGGGGGTAGGGGATAACCGTTTTAATTTTTTCCGGGTCCAAACCATTGTAAATTACTGCCAATTTATCCTCTTTGATCCCTATCTCTTCTTTTCTGAAATCCTTTACTGCCCTGCAGACACATATTTCTCTGTCAATCAAATTTTTACTCCATCTTTCCAGCCAGATATGCCACCTCTTTTCTTTTTCCATTACCCGCACAGAAGAAATAATACAGGGCACCCCTGCCAGTCTTCCTATTATCCTTCCCGTAAAGTTAGCATGGAAGAGAAAAGTATGCATTAGGTGAGGCTTGAATTCTTTTAGTGCTTTAAACAGATGAAGCGGGAAAGTGGTGAAATTCTTTTTACTCTTTGCGCCGTATGGGTAGATATAAATTCCTTCTTTTTTCAGTAGCTCGGCTATTTCTCCCTCTCCCTGCAGGGAGATTACTCTAACAGAAAACTTTCTTCTGTCCAGATGCGAGGCAAGGTAGTATAGGTTTTTCTCTGCTCCTCCTATATCCAGATCTGTAATGAGGTATAGAATTCTAATCATAGGGAAAATAGGAGAGGAGGATTTTCCGCAGTTTCTTTTTCCCCGATCTCCTTCGCAGAGCTTCCCGTAGAGCATTTATCTTATTTTTACCCTCCTCTTTTCCAGCTTTGATGATTTCTCCTGCATAGGAAAAAGAATGCCACTTCCATTTTTCCACGGAGGGGATAAAAATAAAATCGGCAAGACTGCTTTCCACCCGGGTAATCTCCCAATCTCTTATTTCATTCATACGTAAGAATAAGTCCAGAGCTTTTCGAGGAGAGAAGTCGGAGAGAGAATCCCCCGGCAAAATGGAAATGATGAAATCACTTCCTAGTATCTCACCAGCTAAAACCGGGTTTTTGCTTAGTACTCCACCGTCAGATAGTATCTTCCCGCCCCTTTTTACTGGTGCAAAAATTCCTGGAATAGCTGCAGAAGCAACTACTGCTTCCAATAAGTTGCCTTCTTTAATAAGTAATCTCTTCCCCTCTACCATTTCCACTGCCACGCAGGCAAAGGGGATGGAAAGGTCAGAAAACGTGAGATGGGGGGGGATAAGAATAGACAATCCTCTACTCAGGTCTTCTTCTTCCCATATCCCCTCTCGTAATATTTCTGAAAGATAAAGCTGTATATCCTTTATGATATTCTCTGCTTTTTTAATGCCTCTTTTTTTTTCGCGGTGGAAACTGCGTTCCACCTTCTTAACTTCTGGAAGTTGAGAAAATTCTAAGATAGACTCTTCTATTTCCTGGCAAGATTTCCCCATACAGTAAAGGGCTCCAATAACAGCTCCCATGCTGGAGCCAATTACCGTATGGATGGGAATATTTTCTTCTTCCAGTAACTGGAGCACTCCGATTTGAGAAAAAGACTTGGCTCCGCCGCCACCCAGCACCAGTGTATTGCGTTGTCTTCTAAAGGGGAAAAAAGGAATTCTCAACTTATCTTTTTTTCCAGTTCTGCCACACGTTTTTCCAGTTTTTTGAGGTCTTTGTTAGTGACAATATTCGCCTTTTTTATAATCTTAAGCACTATTTTCTCTATATTTTTCTCCATCACTTCGCGGGTTTCCTGTGCTTTCTTAGTTATTTCCTCTGCAATCTTCTTTCCCTGGCTTTCTGTTATCTCTCCTTTTTCAATCAATTCGTTTACCAGTCCCTTGACTTTTTCCTGGGTTAAGGCAATTATCCCCATGCTCAGGAAAAAACTTTTCTTTATCACATCACCTAAACGAGATTCCATCTTTACTTCACCCCCCCTGTTATTATAACAGATTTGCTAAGTAGGGAGTGAGTTGTTAGTTCTGCCTTTTTCCCACCTTCTTCAAACTCTAAATCCAAAACTCTAAACTTCCGAAGGAGTCTCCCGTATGTCGGGAGACTCATCGGACCTAAAACAAACTCGAAACTGTGAGCCACGTGGGGGGGGTGAAAGCGGGAACCTATATCATGGATATACACATAATATTGCTTTTCATTCTCACCTCCCTGGATTCCTGCTTTCGCCCTCCTGACACATGTCGGGAGGGCAGGCAGGGATGACAAGCAACCATCTCCCACCTGTCATGCCTGCGGAAGCAGTCATCCAGAGATGGAAAAAGCGAGTAAGCGAGAGGCACAAAAGCACAAAGGAGGAAAGGGAAAAAATAATAAGAAAGGATGCCGGGTATCCTGGGGGGAGTTTTATCCTGACCTCCGCTCGGGAATTTATAACAATACACAAATGCCAGGTGCTTCTTTCTGGTAAAATGTTAGCATGATAGAAAGCGAGTGCCTGGTAGTAAGAAGTTATGACTTCCGGGAAAAGTCTTATTGTTGATTTAATTTCAAAGGAGCTGGGGAGTGTGCGCGCCCTGGTTAAAGGAGCACGCAATCCCGAAAAAAACTGGACCGCACAGCTTCTGCCGCTTTCCCATATAAAGGTCTCGCTTTACCCGGGAAAAAACATTCACCTTCTGGGAAATTGCGAGATGGTAAGTTTCTTTCCTTCCATAAGGGAGAATCTTTACCGGTTATGCCTGGCTACTTCCCTGCTGGAAATTGCCTATCTTATCTCCCCTCCCCCCCACGAGGAATTATTCTCATTCTTATTTAAAACTCTTTATTTCCTGGACAGGAACAATTCCTCCCTTTCTCTTTTTCCCGTTTATTCCTGGCTGAAGATTCTCCACTTTTCCGGGTTTCACCCCGAGCTTAAAAAATGCGTGGTTTGCAGGAAGGACAAAGATATATCCCTTTACAGCGTAAAACTGGGAGGCGTTCTATGCGAGAACTGCAGAGAGAGAGACCAGTATGCCATCCGCGTGGATAAACAAATCATAGGAGTTTTTCCTGTTCTTTCCCGTATCCCTCTTCCTGAAATTAAAAAGATTCACCTCTCCACCAGGCACCAGAAAAAGCTGAGGCAAATTGTTTATAGCCATCTTCTTTACCGCCTGGA
>JAADFP010000030.1 GCA_013152825.1 Caldisericota bacterium
GTTATTTATGGAATTTATTCAAGCTGGGAGAAATAAATTACCAGAAGGGAAATTTGAGAAAGGCAAAAGAGTATTTCTTAAAGGTTTTAGAAATTTCTCCTCATGATCCTAAGGTTCAGAAATTCTTGAAAGAGATCCAGCGAAAGAATAAGAAATAGAAATTTACCTCTTTGCCGGTAGCTACACTGTCCAGCAAGGAAGCGCTGATAACGAAGACTGGGCGGACCCTGGTCGCCAGAGTAACAGATGAAAGGAGAGATGATGAAAAAGGGATGTATTATATTGATAGGAAATCCGGCTACACTGCCCATCTCACCTCCTCTATTGACACCCCTCCCGGCACCACGGTTACCGTCACATCTATTGTCCAGAAAACCTTCTTACAGGAAAAATGGGCTCTGACCTGGCGTTAGTAACTACTTTTTCGAAGAGCTTACTCGTAAAGGCACTTTAGAAGAGACTCTTGCGGATTGTGGATGGAAAAAGGTCAAAGATAAGTGGATTCCTCCTATTTATATCACTCATATTCTCAACATATAGTGAAAATCCCGATTGGGGTCTGAGCTTAAGCACGCCTTATTTCTCCTACTGAATATTTAAACATACTCAGAGTAGACTTTAATTCGATTTATTTCAACTTTACCCCACCGGCAGTTTGCGGAAGTTGAACCAGGCATCAAATAGTCCCCAGAAGAAGATTACGCCCAGGAAGAGAGGCTGAATGACAAAGATCAGGTAGACGAAGGTGGAGAAGATTCTGGGGGTCTTGTTTTTTTGCAGGAAGAAACTCAGGTTGCACAGTCCCTGCAGAGTAAAGAAAAAAGCAGTGAGGGTGAGAAGGTTCAATCCGGAAGTCCAGAGCAATGTATTTACTTTCCCCTGCCAGGTGAGGAGCAGGCTGATTATAAACAGCCAGACAGGGAAGAAAGGGGTTTCCCAGCGGGAAAATTCGGGGAAGTCCGCTTTTAATTTATTAAACCGGAATAATACTTTGGCAGAGAAGTAATAGTGAGTGATGATGAGGGAAGTTAATGAGATGAGAACCCAGGCAGGGAAAGAGAGTTTGAAATAGTTGAGTAATGTGGTTATGGTATTTGTGACGCGTTCAATTTCAGCTTTTCCCAGGCCCATTTTCTTGTAGGTGTTGACTGTCTCCTGGATGGTATTTTGTGACAATTGGCTGAAATATGTGGTGAGGGAGAATTCTTTTAGGTGGTAGAGAAGTAACAGGCTTATTGTAACCAGGAATATTGCCCATAGGGAGTTATAGAGTATAATTTTCCAGTGTGGGACATTTTTTTTCATCAGGAGTAGTACACCAGGAAAGCATACAGCCAGAAGAGAGAAGAAGTAAGGGATGAGCATGTGCTTGTTTAGTAGAAGTATAAAGAGAAGTGAGATAGCGAAGGAGAAGAGTAATTCTCGCCAGGAAAGCAGAAAAAAAGATAATATGAAAGGAATAAAAAGGAAGAAATAGAGTATGCTGCCCAGGAAAGGCGTGTGCACAGATACTAAAAAACCGAGAGCGCTCAGGATGGGAAAGAAAAAGTAAAAAGACGAGGGATTCACTGTTTTACGTAAGGCAATAGTCCAGCCATCCGGGCAGTTTTTATGGTGCGAGCGAGCATTCTTTGGTGTTTAGCACAAAAACCTGTATGCCGGCGAGGCAGGATTTTACCACGCTCACTAATGTAGTGCTGTAAGGTCTCTGTATCTTTATAATCTATAGTATCCAGATCTTTTTGACAGAGCCTGCAAACTCTTTTCCGGGTGGTGGCAGGAAATTTTGCCCTTTTGGTTACTTCCATGTTCATTCTACTCCTTCTTCTAATTCATGTGTGTTATCTATAGTTTCTTCCGTATGTGTATCTGCAGCCTCGGGGGTATTGAGTTCTCCGCCTATTCTGGAGAGGAATTGCACCCTGTTAGCTACTACCTCCACGATATTGCGTGTTTTGCCCTCTCCTATTTCTATGCTTCTGTTCCGTAATCTACCTTCTACAAAAACAGGTCTGCCTTTGGTTAAATACTGAGTGCAGCTTTCTGCCTGTTTTCCCCAGACCTGCACGTTAACGTAGCACACTTCCTCTTTCCTCTCCCCGGCGCGGTTGGTATATACCCGATTAACTGCAACACTGAGAGTGGAGACTGGAGAGCCTGAGGGAGTAAATCTCAATTCCGGATCGCGTGTAAGATTTCCCATTACAAACACTTTATTCAAATTTGGCATCGCTATTCTCCTTTTTTCTAAGTAAAATTACCAGAATATGCCACTTTTGTCAAATTCATTTTTTGCGGGTAATGAGTTTTCTAAGTACTCTTTCATCAGTTTTGAAGGCAGTTTTTAGTTTATCTATGGCTTCGGGAGAGGCCTCAAAATTGAATATAGTGTAGTATCCCTCTTCCAGCTTCTTTATGGGATAAGCCAGTCTTCTTACTCCCCAGTCTAATTTTTCTACCACCTTTCCCCCTTCTTTTTGCAGTAACTCTTCAAAACTCTGAGTTAATTTTTCTACTTCCTCTTTTTCTAAATCCGGACGAAAGATAAGCAGTCCCTCATATAAACGCATTTTTTCTTCCTCCTTTCAAGTACGGAAATGTATGTACAGTATATCTCCGTCTTTTACTAAGTATTCTTTCCCGGCAATTCTTACCCTGCCCTTTTCTTTTGCCTCAGCGTAAGAATTAAAGCCAACCATATGGTCAAAATTTATAACTTCTGCTTTAATAAATCCTTTTGCCATATCACTGTGTATCTTTTCTGCTGCCTGAATCACAGTTGCTCCATTTTTCAAAGACCAGGCATGCAATTTATTCCTTGCTATAGTGTAAAAAGTAATTAAGTTTAGCATATCATAACAAACCTTAATCAATTTTTGCAACCCGCTTTTTTGCAGTCCCATAATTTCCTTGAATTCTTCTCTTTCACTCTCGGAAAAGTGGGATAGCTCTTCCTCTATTTTCCCGCATAAGAAAAGGACGGGAATGTTTCTTTGCACAAGTTCCGGGCTACAGGCAAAGTCTGCTTCCTTTTTGTCTTCACCCATATTAATTACGTATACCACAGGCTTTGAGGTGAGAAGGCCATATCCAGACAGAACTTGCTGCTCTTCTGTCTTTAGATGTATTTCTCTTAAAGGAATACCCTGCTGGAGTTGCTCTATTATTTTTTCCAGGAGTTTTTTTGTAGGTAGGTTTTCTTTTGCCTTTAACTTATTGACCGCATTCTGCAGTATATCTAAATCTCTTAATATTAACTCTGTCTCTACAATATCAATATCCCCTTTTATATCTAAGTCTCCCTTTCTATGGGGAATGTCGGGATTACTGAAACCTCTTACTACATGAAGTATTAAATCTACGGTTTGAATCTGGGAAAGGAATTGGTTTCCCATTCCCTCGCCTTTGCTGGCTCCCTCAATAAGTCCGGCAATATCCATAAATTCTATCTCTGCCGGTATCCCCTCCCCTATTCCCAGGAAATCTTTCAACTTTGATAGCCTTTCGTCAGGCACAGCCACTTTTGCTATGTTTGGCTCAATGGTAGTGAAGGGAAATTTTTCTACCCTGGCATTGCCCTGGCTGAGAGCGTTGAAAATAGTGGATTTGCCGGCGTTGGGGAGACCTACAATACCTATCTGCATGTAGAATTATAACAGAAAAGTTTAAAGGCGTACTTTTATGTGAAGATCGCGGAGCTGGGTTTCTGTTACCGGAGAGGGGGAATTGGTAGTCAGGCAGACCGCTCTCTGGGTTTTAGGGAAGGCAATCACTTCTCTTATGGAATCTGTGCCGCTCATGATCATAAGTAGCCTATCCAGTCCCAGGGCTATACCTCCGTGCGGAGGGGCTCCCGTGCTTAGAGCAGATAGGAGAAAGCCGAACTTCTCTTTATATTCGGCAGGAGGAAGACCAATAACTTCAAACATTTGCTTTTGTATCTCTACCTGGTGGATTCGGATGCTCCCGCCTCCCAGCTCTTCTCCGTTGAGGATAATATCATAAGCTCTGCTTCTTATTTTCCCGGGATTGCTTTTTAGTAGGGGGAGATCCTCTTCGTTTGGCGAGGTAAAAGGGTGATGTAGAGTAATCCATCTTTGTTCTTCCCGGCTGTATTCAAAGAGGGGGAACTCGGTTACCCAGGCAAATTTGAGCTCATCCGGATTTACCAGGCCCATTTTCTTTGCCAGAAAGTTTCTTAAGCCACCCAGTATCTCCAGGGATTTTCTTTCTTCCCCAGCTACCAGGATAAGCAGGTCACCTGTTTCTATATTCCCTATCTTTTTGAGCTTTTCTATTTCCTCTCCCTGCAGGAACTTTGCAATGGGAGATTTTACCCCGGAGGATTTAAACTCTATCCATATCAGCCCTTCTGCTCCCAGCTCCCGGGATTTTTCTATTATCTCTTCCCTTTCCTTGAGAGAAAGCTGGCTTCCTTGCGGAATATTTATTCCTTTAATGCAGTTTCCCTTTTCTAAGACTTTCTGGAATACCCGGAAGGAAGTGGAGGTAAAAACTTCTGTGAAATCCTGGATTTCCAGGCCGAATCTCAAGTCAGGACGGTCTGTTCCATAACGTTTAAGGCACTCGGAATAGGAAAATGAAGGGAAAGGAGGAGATATTTCCTTTCCCAGGACTTTTTTAAATAGATGTTGCAAGAGATTTTCTGTAACTTCCATTATCTTTTTTTCATCTACGAAAGACATCTCAAGGTCAATCTGGGTAAACTCTGGCTGGCGGTCTGCCCGCAGGTCTTCATCCCGGAAACACTTAACTATCTGAAAGTATTTGTCCACCCCTCCTACCATCAAGAGTTGTTTGAAAAGCTGGGGCGATTGTGGAAGGGCATAGAATTTCCCCGGGTAGATGCGAGAAGGTACCAGATAATCTCTTGCTCCCTCGGGAGTGCTGCGGGTAAGAAAAGGTGTTTCTATCTCCCAGAACCCGTTGGAAGAGAGAAACCCCCTGATTGCCTGGGTTGTATGGTGCCTGAGCTTGAGCCTGTTAAGCATTTCATCTCTTCTAATGTCCAGGTACCTGTATTTTAATCTTACTTCTTCAGTGAGCTCTTTTTCGTCCAGAGTGAAAGGAAGATGATCAGGAGTAGAAAATGCAGTTAATTCGTTGCCTATTACTTCTATATTTCCGGTGCTGATGCGGGGGTTCTCTGTGCCTGCCGGCCTTTTTCTTACTATGCCTTTTATGCCTACTACACTTTCGGACTTTAGTTTTTTCACCTTTTTGTGCAGGGACAGATTTTCTTCCGGGTTAAAAACTATCTGGACTACACCTTCCCTATCAGCAAGATCAAGAAAAGTTAATCCTCCATGATCGCGGGTTCTCCTTACCCAGCCGTAGAGCTGTATTTCTTTCCCGATATGTTCCTCCCCTACCTCACCACAGTAGCATGTCCTTGGAGCAATTTTTTCTTTCATGGTTTAAAAATTCCTATTACTTCTTCTTTGCTTAATAATTTCTGTTCTCCCGTATCCATATTTTTTAGGAGCACTTTCCCTTTCTTTATTTCATCTTCTCCCAGTATAAGGGAATACTTTGCCTCTACCCGGTTAGCTGATTTCAGCTGGTGTTTAAGATTCTTTCCTGAGTAATCTAAATCGGAAGCTATGCCTTTTTCTCTTAGCTCCTGGGTAAGATGAAAGGCTGGCAAAAATTCCCTCTCGCTTACATAACAGACAAAAGCCTGCACCTCGTTTCCGTCCGATATTTTTTTGCCTTCTGCTTTTATGGCCATCAGGATTCTTTCCAGGCCTAAAGCAAAACCGCAGGCAGGAGTATAGGTGCCTCCTATTTCTTCCACCAGGTTGTCGTATCTTCCTCCAGCCAAAATAGTGTTCTGGGCACCCAGCAGATTATGTTGAAATTCAAAAGTGATGCCGGTGTAGTAATCCAATCCCCGTACCAGGTGAGGATGCAGATGGTAGGGTACCTGCAGTTCTTTTAGGGTGTTCTCAACCTTCTGGAGGTGATTTTTACAGTCATTGCAGAGGTTGTCCAGGAGGGAGGGTAGATTTTCGGCTAATTTTCTGCATTCTTCAACTTTGCAGTCAAATATTCTTAATGGATTTTGTTCCGTTCTACGCCTGCAATCATTGCAGAGTGAATCTATACTGTTTCCCAGGGCTGCTTTGAGTTTCCCAACAAACTTCTCTCTATCCGGCAGGCAACCTACACTTCCCAATTCCAGGGTAAAGTCTGTAATAGCAAGTTTTCTTAATATTTTATCTCCCAGGTAGATAATTTCAGCATCCAGGTAGGGATTCCTGGCTCCCAGCACCTCTACTCCTATCTGGCGAAATTCCCTTTCCCTGCCTGCCTGGGGCTTTTCATAACGGAAAAATGAGCCGCGGTAAAAATACCGGACGAATTTTTGCCGGCCATAAATTCCTTCCTCCACATAGGCTCTTACCACAGGTGCAGTGCCTTCAGGACGAAGCACTACTTCTCTCCCTCCTTTATCTTTAAAGGAGAACATCTCTTTTTCCACAATGTCGGTAGTTTCGCCTATACTGCGGGTAAAAAGAGATTTCCTCTCCAGTATGGGAGTAATTATTTCTCTAAAGCCAAAGTTTTTTATTGTCTTTATAATTTTCTCTTCTGTATTACGCAGTATTTCGGATTGAGGAGGGATAAAATCGGTTGTCCCTCTAAGACGGGTATACTTTGCCATCATCAGAAGATTAATGAGGTGACAGTCTTGGCAATTAGGGCGAGAGCAATAGAAGCCATACCTACCAACCCCATTCCACAGGAGTAACCAGCCAGAATTATAGGTGTGTATTTTCGCCAGGTTTCTTTGCCAATTCTACGGGCAAAGAAGTATCTGCCTAAAAGAGCCCCCACAAACATGGGTAAAGCAAAATGGGGAAAGATAGCTACTCCTCCCACGAGACCATAAAATAGAGATACAGGAATACGAAACACAGCGAAAACTGAATATAAAACAATTCCCACACCTGAACTCAGCAGGATATAAGACGGGCTTATTGCCTTAAGCATCCATTTAGCTCCACCTTCCAGGGTAGCCGTTGCCCAGAGAGATTTAAATATAGCACTCATAGGCCACATCTTTTGCACAAAGGGATAGGTAGAAGAAGGAATGGGCCCCATTCTCCATATTATCTGCCAGAAGAGGAAAGAGGCTACAAGCATGATGCCCAGGGCAGTAAATTCCGCCTTTACCCAGGAAGGAAAACGGGTATGGGTGAGGCTAAGCTCCTCAAATCTCTGGGTTACCCATCCATGGTTAAAATAAGGAACAGGGGCAAACCAGATACCTGCCCCCTTGTAACCGGAAAGGATGAAGGTACCCTCTCTTACCATGGGAAAACTTATACCCGTGGCCACACCGGTTATCCCGAACATGCGTGCGGAAACAAAAGAGAGCAAGGGAGTAAGTACAAACCCAAAGATAATGAAAATCCATAATGGAAAACTGGGGACCAGGATATGGCATATCACTATGTAAGCGGTAGTGGAAAATAGCCATACTGCCAGTGAAAGCCAGATGGGGAAATCTCCTCTTCCCGCAGGTGATTTTCTTATTTTTCTCTGAGCAGGAGGTTTCATAAAAGTCTTTATCACTTTCCATATACCAACCAGGGCTACTACTATACCCAATCCGATAGTAACAGAAATCCAGATATCCATTGTAGTGGCTACCTTGGCTGGTATCACAGTCATGCCGGGCCTCCAGCTGCGTATAATCCCCAGCTTGTAGAAGATAGGATTCATTACCGTATTAGCCAAAAAAGACCCCAGGAAGGTACCCAATACTACCCAGAAAGGAAGCAGGAAGCCAACAAAGATCCAGGTTAAGTCTGTTCCCCAGCCAAATATTGCAGCCGGCAAACGAGCACCGAGGTCAGAAGTAGCATCTACCCAGGGTATGGGGAATAACATAAATGGTTTTGCCATTACCAGCCCGGTAAAAGTAGGAATTACTACGTAAAACAGGCCAAAAATTATTCCAATCATGGCAGAGATAGAAAAAACTCTCCAACGCCAGGTTTCTTTTTTTGCACTGCTTTCAGCCAGTGCCGTAGCACCTTCTGCTGCCACCGGCGCCATGGGGAAAGGCAAACGTTCTATATCTGCAGTGAGTTTATAGAAGA
>JAADFP010000031.1 GCA_013152825.1 Caldisericota bacterium
CTGGATAAGAGACGGAAGAATAGAAAGAGTAGAAAGAAGAGCAGATGTTTCTATAGAAGTAGGCGAAATTGAAGGCGAATAAGCAGGATAAGTCGAGCGTGGAGAGAAGTAATTGGAGCGGGGGGAAAGTTTGTTTCTTGAAAAAATAGCCGTTTTTCTCTTTGCTATATGGATTGCCATCATAATTGCCCTGCATATAGGTGTAGGCTATGGGAATTTACAAAATCCTTTTTATGTTTTAATTATATGTGATTTCTCCCTAATACTCATTCTCATATTCTGGAGGATAACAAATGCCGTACGTTTTCAGCAACTAAAAGACTTACAACGAAAGTACCAAAAAATAGAACTTGCCTTAACTGACCGCACCCAGGAGAGTCACATTCTATCTTTTACCCGCCGCCTAATTGAAAAATCATCGGAAGGAAGAGCGGAAGGAAGAGGTCTCAAAGAAATACTGGAAGATATTGCAAAGGAAATAGAGAAATTCTTCCCGGGTGATGTAGTATTTATGGAAGTATATTCAGAGGAAATAAACTTCTCCTTTCATTTCCACTCAAAACCGGAGCTGGAAATACCTGAGATTCTCAGAGAAGAGGTTATAGACAAAGCACAGGCGAAATTGATTAACAACCTTTCCTCCTTCCCCAAATATAAGGACCTGGCTAAAAATTTCTCTTCCCTTCTGGCTGCCCCCTTTGTAGAAAAAGGAAAAGGCATAGGTATCCTGGGCGTCTTAACCCATGAACTCTACGAGTTTACTTCTCGCGAATTAGAACTATTAAGCTCTATCACTCTGCATGCAGGATTAATTATTGAAAACACTGAACTCCTGGAAAAAACCAAGTACCTTTCTATAACCGATGGATTAACTCAGGTATTTAACCGGCGTCATTTCCAGGAGAAACTACAGGCTGAAATACAGAAAGCAAAAGAAAAGCATCAGCCACTCTCTCTAATCATAGGAGACATCGACAATTTTAAATACTACAACGATTCCCAGGGACATCTGGCGGGCGATGAGGTCCTTAAAACTATCGCGAATATTCTTAAAAAGAATACCAAGGGACAGGATATTGTGGCACGGTTCGGGGGGGAAGAATTTGTCCTGATACTTCCCAGGACCGACAAGAAAAATGCCATGAAACTTGCAGAAGATCTGAGGGAAAAAGTCGCAGAACACGTATTCCCCGCCGAGGAAAGCATGCCCCAAAAAGATGTCACCATTACTTTCGGAGTAGCTACCTACCCTGAAGACGGAGATACTCCGGAAAAAATTCTTTCCATTGCAGACCAGAGACTTTACAAAGGGAAAGAGCAGGGAAAGAATCAGGTGGTGGCATAGATTCTTGAAAAAACTCAACCTAATCCTAAAAAACCTCCTCTATTTTCAAGTAATAGGTGGGTAAGGAATAGGCTTTCGGATTTTGAGAAGATTTTGCTGTATTATTTCTTATCTCTTTTTACAGAGAATAGCCCTGAAGGCTACTTCCTCCTGCCTAATTATACATAAGCTTACAGCAGAACTTAATAGGGCCTAATGAGATTTTTGAGCCCCATTAACAGTTATAAAGATTACTATTCTTCTGGTAAAATGTTGTTATGTTTTCACAAAAGAATAAAATTACAGAAGTTCCTTTATCCGCGCTTACTTTTGCTGCCCTGGATATAGAAACTACAGGGCTTGACCCCTTTTCAGATAAAATTTTGGAGATAGCCGGCATCAAATTCAATATCAAAGGAATAAGCAAGGGGAAACTTTCCCTCTTGATTAACCCTAAAATTCCCATTCCTCCCGAAGTAACCAGAATCCATGGAATCAACGAAAACATGGTGAAAGGGAAACCGGGTATTAGGGAGGCTCTCTATAAGTTAAAGAATTTCCTGGGGACAGAAACGGTTCTCCTTTTTCATAATGCCTGGTTTGATCTCTCTTTCCTGGGTAAAGCATTTTATGATACCCACATCCCGCCTCCTTCCTTACCGGTTATAGATACCCTTTCTCTCAGCCAGCGCTATTTACCGGGCAGGGAAGGATGCAGTTTACAGGCAGTTTTTAGGAGGGTGAGCAGCAACAAGGGATTGGAGTTTCACCGTGCCTTTGATGATTCCCTGGCCGTGAAGGAAATATTTATACACCTGATGAGAAAGTTAAGGGTACAGACTCTATCCGAGATTCTCAGGGCCAGGGAGATAATTTCTTTCCAGCAGGGTTTTTTGACCGGAGTGGAGTTGCAGGGAAATTACATGTTTATCAACCAGGCATGCGAGAAAAAGACACCGTTAGAGATAGAGTACCCGGGAAAAAACGGTAGGAAAAGACTATACCATATAATTATTAACGAGGTAATCAAAGGAGGAAAAAAGGTTTTCCTCTATGCCTCCTGCCTGCCCACTTATCGCAAAAAATACTTTGAGCTACACAAAATTCATTTTAAGGGATAGGTCAAACCGGAGAAAACCTAATCTCTGGAGTGATTTTCAAAATTAGTTCTTTCACCAGTCTTGTAGTATTTTCTACATCCGTCAGGGAGAGAAGCTCAACCGGCGTATGCATATACCTTAAAGGTATGCTTATAAGACAGGTAGCCACTCCCTCCCGGCTTAACTGCATTACATTTGCATCTGTTCCCGTGCCCCTGGGCTCTCCACTTAGCTGGTAAGGAATCTTTTTCTCTTCTGCTGTTTTTACCAGGAGATCAAAAAGTGCAGGGTTTATATTTGGGCCCCGGGAGATAATGGGGCCTTTTCCTAATTTTATTTCTCCTGTCTTCTTTTTATCTACCCCGGGAAAGTCCGTGGCAAAGCCTACTTCCAGGCAAATTCCCACATCAGGATGAATGGAAAAGGTAGAAGGACGGGCTCCCCTGAGTCCAACCTCTTCCTGAACCGTGGAAACGCCGTAAACCGAGGCAGGGAAGTTTTCCCCTTTGAGGCTTCTAAGTACTTCCACCACCATGAAAGCACCTATCCGGTCATCAAAACCCCGTGCTACTGCAATCTCCTGGTTCAAAAACTCCAATCCTTCCTGGAAAGTCACTGGATCTCCGATGGAAACTTTATCCTGGAGTTCTTCTTTCTTTTTTACTCCTACGTCTATAAACAATTCTCCTATTTTGTTGACTTTTTTTCTTTCCTCATCTTCCAGCAGGTGAATGGGTTTTCTTCCAATTACACCCTTAATGACACCTTTCTTTCCCCAGATATTTACTCTTCTTCCCGGGAGGAGATGGGGGTCAATGCCACCTATGGAGCGAAAGTAGATAAAGCCTTCTTCCGAAATAAAATTCACCATTAACCCAATTTCGTCACAATGGCCTGCTAGCATCACCCGCGGTACACCATCCGGATTCAATATGCCAAATACATTGCCCATGACATCTGTCTCCACCCGGGGAGTAATTGAGCTAAGTTCCTTTTTTATGCACCTCTGTACATCTATCTCATAGCCGGAAGGAGAAGGTAGAGTAATTAACTTTTCAAGAAATGCGAGAGATTTTTTCTCCATTTTACAGCCTCCTTATTCTATCCAACAACAACTTTTTCTTCTGGATAAGCATATTTAACTTTTTTGCCGGTGGGCCCCACTGCCAGCGCCAGTGTCAGGGGACCAATCCTTCCCAGGAGCATGGTAACCATTAAAATTATTTTACCTAAAAAGGAAAAATCAGAGGTTATTCCGTGTGAAAGCCCCACTGTGCCAAAAGCTGAAACCACCTCGAAGAAGGTAGGAAGAAAGCTCTTACCCTCTACCAGGAGAAGGAGAAAGGTAGAGGAAAAAATAATGAAAAAGGCAAAAGATACCACGGCAATAATCTTGTGCACCAAACCAGAGGGAAGCGTCCGGTGCCATACTTCAACCTTATCTTTTCCCCTGAGATAGGAGAAAATAGTTATAATTACCACAGCAAAGGTGGAAGTTTTTATCCCGCCCCCGGTGGAGCCAGGGGAAGCTCCCACAAACATCAGGAAAATGATAAACAATTGAGCAGCCGGATTAAGCTTGCTGACCTCAATGGTAGAGAAGCCGGCTGTTCTCGCAGTAACCGACTGGAAAAATGAAGTCAATATTCGTCCTTTCAGGGAAAGGGAACTATCGTAGTTTATCCACATGAGGAAGACAAAACCGGCAAATATTAAAATCGCCGTGGTTAAAAGCACTAATCTGGAATGGATGGAAAGCACAACAAATTTCTTGCGGATTTTTCTGTTAAAGAATTTGAAGAGGTCCATCAATACTACAAAGCCCAGCCCCCCGATAATAATAAGTGTGGCAAAGATAAGGTTTATACTGGTGGAGTCCCGGAAATCCTGTAAGCTGTTGCTGAACAGAGAAAATCCCGCATTGCAGAAAGCAGAAACCGAGTGAAACAAGGCAAAGAAGTAAGGCGAGGGCACTGACTGCGGATAGGCAGAAAATACCCGGGCTAAGGCCAGTGTGCCTATTGCCTCCACAAAGAGAGTGGTCAAAAGAACAGTCAATACCACTCTCCCCAGTTCACCCACCATATCGTAGTCCAGGACATCCTTCAGGAGAGCCCTTTCGCGTATACCTATCCCCCTCCCCATTATCAGAGCAAAGAAGGAGACAAAAGTCACCAAACCCAATCCTCCCACCTGAATTAAGAAGAGGATTATGGATTGTCCAAAGCGGGTGAAGGCAGTGGAAATATCCAGGACAGATAATCCGGTAACACAGGTGGCAGAGGTAGCCGTGAATAGTCTATCTATCAGGGGGATATATCCCCTCCCGTAGGCCTGAGGCAGAGAAAGCAGGAAAGTGCCCAGAACTATTATCCCCAGGTAGGTAACTACTACCACCTGTCCCGGCTTGAGAGGGAGATGCACCAGGGTGCGCGGTAAATCACTTGCTTTCACAAGTATCTGCAGGGCAAGGTATATCTGTACCGGAATGAAAAAAGGTGTCTGTACCAGGAAATGAGGCAGCTTTACAATATAAGTAGCGTGGGAAGAGCGAAGCAGGAAAAGAAAGGAGAGTAGGAGTATAAAGAAAACAAAGAGAGAAATTGCCTCGGCAATGTTAGCCTTCCAGGTATCCTTGCGGTAACTGCCTTTATAAAGAAGGGCCAGGATTTCCACAATAAAGAAAAAGGCAAGGAAAAGCTGGGAAAAATGCAGGTTGATTATTCCCCGATTACCCCAGGGGAAACCATACTCCAGGACCAGAGAGACAAAAGCAAGGAAGGAGAAAATATAGGAAAATTTTTTACTCATCTAAAAATGCTCCCGGAAAATATCTTCCATGTCAATTTCCCAGCCATCCTTGGCCACCAATATCTTCACTCCCGTACTCTTTTCTATTCCTTCCGCCACTTTCCAGGGGTTTGCCCTGAGCACGGTCATGCCAAAATGGGTAAGAATTCCTACGCGCGGCTGCGCCTCTTTCAATATTTTTACCACATCCGGCAAAGAAAGATGGTCAAGCGGGCCGGCAGGTAATCTTACCATATTGAACACCATAACCGGGGCCTTATAAACTTTAGCAAGTCCGGAAAAGTAGCGCGTATCAATAATCCAGGAGAGAGTAAAGGGAGAGAATTCAAATTTGAACCCATAGGTTTCTGCATTGCCATGTATATGCTTTAAGGGAGTGGAAAACTCAAGTTCTCCCACCGTGTACTCCTTTCCTTCCTTTAAAATCTCTATTCTCTCTACGTAACTCCGTACGTATTTCAGGATAACAGGATCCTCCTCCAGTGCATCTTCGGGAGCAAAGACCACCCCTCTTTTTTTGAATCCTCCCTCAGTCATGGCTTCAATCATAATATTAACATCTGAGGAGTGATCCAGGTGGCGATGGGAAAGGATGATAGCCGAAAGCTCTGCAGGATTCAATCCCTTCTCCAGAGATTTGACCAGGGAGCCGGGGCCAGGATCCAGGATAACCTGCGTACTGCCCTTGCTAATCCACACCCCACCGGAAGCCCGCATTTGCCTGGAAACAACAAACCGCGCTCCTCCCGTCCCCAGAAAAACAAGCTTTTCCATCAGTAAACTATAGAAAAAGAATCAAACTCTCCAAGGTAGTCCTCCCAGTCCACTTCCACTTTTGCTACACTGGCATAAGGAGGCCCTTCATGCGCCCATTCTATAAGTTTATTTACCTTTTCCTCTTCTCCCTCCAGCACCATCTCCACTCTTCCATCCCGGGTATTCCTTACCCAGCCTTTTACTCCAAGTTTATAGGCCATCTTCTGCGTGTAATAGCGAAAAAGCACTCCCTGTACTACACCCGAGACAAAAACATGGGCTCTGACTTTCTCTCCCATACTACTTTCCTCCGTGCTTCTTTCTTAATTTCCCTGCTTCTTTGCTGGTGGGGAAACGGGTAAACAGCTCCTGGAAAACCTTATCAGCTTCTTCCTCTTTCCCCAACCTTTTCAGCGAAATTCCTGCCCTATAAAGCGCCTGGGGCACAAAGGGAGAATCCTGGTAAAGGTAAGCAAGTTTAAGATAATAGCGGTAGGCCTGGGCATAAGAACCCAGGGAGAAAAAGTATCCTCCCAGGGAGCAAAGAGCTTGCGGAGCATATTCCCCTCCCTCGGTAGCCCTTTTCCAATAGTCCACGGATTTACCTCCCTCCCCTTTCATGCTATAAGCCTCTCCCAGGAGAAAGTAAACTTTTCCTCTCAACCTGGAACGAGGATATTTCTCCAGGAACCCCTCCAGTCTCTTGATTCCTTCTGCCAGTTTACCGGAAAGCACTTCCACCTCGCCCTTCCCCACTGCTATAAGTTCCAGGTCTTCCCTGCTTTTAAACCTTTTCTCCATCTCACCATAAACGAATAAAGAATTCTTGTAAGCCTTGTTTTTCAAAAAGTACTCAGCTAACCAGAGAAGAGTGCTCCTATCCACCGGATAGGAAGGAAACTTCTTCAAAATACTGAGAAAGACACGGGCAGAGTTTTCCTGCTCCCCTTTTAAAAAGTAGGTATAGGCTAAAAGATAGGTAACCTCCGGTGCATATCTTCCCCGGGGAAACTTGTCCAGGTAAAGACGAAAATAGCCAACAGCCGTGGACAGCTTGTCATTCCTCTTTGCCACTATCCCGGCTTGGTGTATAAGCTCCTCTTTCCAGGAGCTTTTTGGATATGCCTGCAGGAATTTCTCCACTCTTTTAAAAAATAGTGACAGTTTATTTTCTTTCAAAGCCACCTGCACCAGGTAGTAATCAGCTCCCTCAGCCCAATCACTGGCAGGTTGCGCCTTCTTTACCTGTTCAAAATCTTTTTCTGCGGCGGCATAATTCTCTAAATAGTAAAATCCCACCCCCCTGTGAAACAGAGCCGGGAGATAATACTTATGAGAAGGGAACAATTTCAAGAACAAAGTAAATAATTTGAGAGCATCCTGGTAACGTCCTACCTTTTCCAGGAGAAGCCCCTTCTGGTAGAGAAGCTCTGGATAATAAGGAGATTTTTGAAAAGAATCAATGTGCGCAAGGTAACTCAATGCCGAGGTGAAATTCCCTTCTTCACTATCCATTTGAGAAAGGAGGAGTAAAGAGAGAGGAGCGTATTTGCTTTTCAGGGCAGATACTTCTTTCAAGATACTTCTGGCCTCATCTATCTTTCCTTCTTTTTTCTTCACCCGGGAGAGGAAGTAACGAGCTTCCGCATAATAGGGTGATTTCCTGGAGAGCAAAGAAAGATAATAAGTGCTCTTCTTTAAATCTCCCAGTTGCAGATTTACCTTGCCCTTCCACAACCACAAAGCCTCTTTAATCTTTGTCTCTTTTATGGATTTCTTCTCCAGGCTGGAGAACCATTTATTCGCTTCTTTCCAGTTACCTGCACGATAGTAGGATATCCCCATTCCCAGGATGGCATTATTTACCTGCTTGCTTGCAGGAAATTCCTGCAGTAACGCAGAAAAATACCTGCGAGATTCCTGGTAGCGAGTAAGCTCCAGGCTTACCTTGCCCAGCGAGTAGAGAAGCTCCTCTTTAAGAGAAGGAGAGGGTGAGGAAGAGAGGGCAAAAAGAAAAAATTCTCTACTTAGCGCCTTTTTCCCTTTATCCCAGTAGAAAACCGCCAGGTTAAACCAGGCATAGGGAAGAACCGCACTGCTGGGGAATTCACGCTTTAGTTGCTTAACATATTTCTGGGCTTCCTTTCCCTTACCCTCCCTCAGCATAAGCTCCCCCAGCAGGGAAAGCACCCCTTCCCTGAGCTCTCCCGGGATATTTGATTTTTCTAGTTTAGAAAGTATATTTTCTGCTTCCCTGTACCTTCCCTCTTCCAGATAAACCTGGCTTAGCCTGTATAACGCTTCTTTTTCTTTGTCGCCATGTAAAGAAATGACCTCTTTAAAATTTTTTTCGGCTTTTTTCCATTTTTTTAACTGGAAATAACACTC
>JAADFP010000032.1 GCA_013152825.1 Caldisericota bacterium
AGCTCCACAAAATCCAGGGCTAATTGTAGTTTAGTTTCCATATCTTTCATAATCTACCACGGAGAGAAGAAGTATTGCAAGGCTTTAACGGTAAGGATAGAAAATGTAGAAGAGCAGGGAAAGAAAGCCCAGAACCCAGCAACCGGGAGTAATCTCTTTTGCTCTACCGGCAACCAGCTTCATAATGCAATAGAGAACAAAACCTGCTGTTATCCCTACTCCTATATTGTAAGTGAAAGGCATTAAAATAGCCACGGCAAAGGCAGGCACTGCCTCTGTAAAATCGGAAAAATTTATTTTCACCACCGTGCTAATCATGAGTAATCCCACTATCACCAAAGCAGGCCCATAGGCATACGGAGGTATAGAAGTAAACAGGGGAGTAAAAAACAATGCCAGGAGGAACAAGACCGCGGTAATCACAGCAGCAAGCCCGGTTCTCCCTCCTTCCTCAATGCCTGCACATGATTCTATATAGGTTCCGGTGGTAGTAGTTCCCAGCAGAGCTCCCAGCACAGTAGCCAGGGCATCGCAAAGCATGGGCTTCTCCACTTCCGGGAAATCTCCCTTTTCATCAAGAATTCCTGCCCGGTAACCGGCTCCAATCAAGGTGCCCATAGTATCCACAAAATCCATGATAAAAAGGGTAAGAATTACGGAGAAGAAACCCCACTTTAGAGCCCCTACTATATCCAGCTTTAAAAAGATAGGAGCCAGCGACGGAGGCAAACTTACCAGCTTATGCGGGAAAGGAGAAAGTTTAAAAATATAGGCAAGAAAAGTGGTGAAGAGTATACCTACCAGTAAGGCTCCTTTTAGCTTCCTGGAAAGAAGCACCGCCATCAAGAGAAAGGCGAAAATGCCCAGAAGTATCTTGGGATCGTGGATATTTCCCATTTTCACGGGTGCACCGGGAATCCCCAGGCTAACTATTCCCACCTCGTTCAGTCCTATAAAGGCAAGAAACAAGCCTATACCCACCGCAAAAGAATACTTAAGGTTCTGAGGGATACTCTGCGCCAGCCAGCTTCTTAACTTAAAAATGGTAAGCAGGGTAAAGAGAACACCACCGATAAAGACTGCTCCTATGGCTGTCTGCCAGGGATAACCCAGCACTTTTACCACGGTAAACGCGATGAAAGCATTTTCTCCCATATAGGGAGCTATGGCAAAAGGACGGTTTGCATAAATCCCCATGAGAAGCGTACCGAAAAAGGCAGATAGAATCGTGGCTACCATGGAAGGTCCCTTTGGTATACCAGCAGCTTCCAGTATTGCAGGATTGACAATTATAATATAAGCCATGGTGAAAAAGGTGGTAAACCCGGCCAGAACCTCTGTACGGAAATCACTCCCCCGCTCTTTTATCCGGAAAAATCCTTCCATCTCTTACCCTCCTTTGCTCAGCTTAATGCGCGCGCATCCCACGGTAAATCAAATGTTTTTTGTGTATTACAGATCGACTCATCCCTCTAGGAACTGCTTTCTCAAAATTCACTTACAACCCAACTATCTGTGCATTTTAATGAGAATTACTACTACTTTTTTACAGATAGTAACACTTTCTGTCAAGTAGCAACGGAGTCAGCCCTTGACATGGGATATTTTTTGAAACCAAAACCCTAAACCTTAAACTCAAAATTCTGAATAAATCCAAAAGCTAAATGCTAAAATCCCAACCCTGAACCCCGTGGGGGTCAGGGGTAATAGTCGGTTGGGGTTGTATAGCGCAAATCGTAGATCGTTATTCGTCTATTGTTTCCCCTCTGCCACTCCTGTGGAAGCCCCGACATACGCCGGAACAGGCAGGCAAAACCACAAACCTAAAACTTTTTACTAAGCAACCTTACCCACTCCCAAACCAAGGAGAGCAAATAAGCAAGGTACCGGGATACGAGGAAACCAAGAAACTGACTCACTCATCTACTCACCGCTTACTGTTCACCATACTCCACCCATCCCTAAACCAACCTAAGGTCTATGGTCTAAAGTCTATAGTCTTCCCCTGCTATTCTGGATACCTGCTTCCGCCCCGATGTAAATCGGGACAGGCAGGTATGACAGGCGAGATGGTATCCTGCATCTTGTATCTTGGTTATTGTATCTTACTCACTTCCTAACTTATTCACTTACTCACTTTTTACCATCCTGCATTCTTCTCACTACCCCTTCCCTCGCTACTCCTGCCTGCCTCCTTCGTCATTCCCGCGCAAGCGGGAATCCACTCCCTACATCTTCCCCCCGCTACCCGCTACTATCTACTCGCTACTAAGTCTATGGTCTAAAGTCTCCCAATCACTGCTCACTTAACATACTTCCCGATGATAGCCTTTAATTTTTGCTTCGTTTCCTGGCTAATTAGCTCAGGAGAGGTAATGATGGCATCCTTAAGTGCTTCTGAACAGGAACAATCCCTTTGCTCAGGCAATATTTTAACCGCACGGGTAATTACTTTCTTTGCCATCTCGATGTTTCTCCGCAGGTACTCCAGGACACCCTGTATATCCACTTCTTCCTCTTTCCAGACATCGTAATCTGTAACCATGGCCATGGTGGCATAACAAATCTCAGCTTCCCGGGCAAGTTTTGCTTCGGTGATGTTGGTCATCCCGATAACATCAAAACCAAATGTCCTGTAAACTCTGGATTCTGCCCGGGTAGAAAAAGAAGGGCCCTCGATATTAACGTAGGTTCCTCCTTTGTGCACCTTTGCTCCTTCTTTCTGCGCTGATTCAAAGAGGATATTGGAAAGAAGGGGGCATACAGGGTCAGCCACTCCTACATGGGCCACAATGCCATCCCCAAAGAAAGTATCTATTCTCCTCTTTGTACGGTCAAAAAACTGTCCCGGGATAACCACGTCCATGGGATGAATATCTTCCTTAAGGCTTCCTACTGCGGAAACAGAAATTATCCACTCCACGCCGAGTACTTTGAAAGCATAGATGTTAGCACGATAATTTATCTCTGAAGGTAAGATACGATGTCCTCTTCCATGCCTGGAAAGGAATATTATCTCTGTGCCGTCCATTTCCCCCAGGAAAAAAGCATCTGAAGGATCTCCAAAAGGCGTGTGGATTCTTTTCTCTTCTTTTATTTTCAGTCCTTCCAGTGAATAAAGCCCACTGCCTCCAATTATTCCTATTTTTCCCATCTTTCTCTCCTTTCTTTAGCACCCAAGAGTGGAAGTTGATATCTATACAATTTTGTAACTATTGTAACAAAGATGCCCTTTCCGTCAACACCTGGCAATTAAACAGGATTCTATGGATTAGAAAAGTTAGAGGAGTTTAACCTGAGGCAAACTCAGGAGGAGTAAGCTCTCTAATCAGGATTCCCCGGAGAGCCCCCTTTAAGGCAAAGAGTTTTCTTTTTAAACATCAAACACAATGGTAGCTCTGGGTGGATCTCCTGTAATTTTCAGGTTATGGTAAGTAGCCGCCTTTATTTCCAGGTTTAAAGTGTGGTGAGACTTTAGCTTTTCTCCTTTTACCTTAGCCTGCAGGAAATTTGTGCTTAAGCTTTCTATGCGAAAATAAGCGAAAATATACCCCTGCGAATGCAGGTAAAGTAATTCATTCAGCCATCTTACCAGGAGATCCTCGTAGTCTTCCCCCTCCACCTTAACTTCCATCTCTTCTTCCAGCTTAATTGCAGAGATATCGGTAATCAGGGAGAACATCCCCCTGGCAGCTGTTTCCATGAGATCGGAGATATCCTTCCCTTTCACCTCTATGGAAACATCGGCAGTGTGAGGGACAGGCGTGAACTCTCCCATCAGACTTCTCTAAGCACTGCTACATCTATGAGCGAATCTCCTTCGTGCAGGGAAATTATCCTGACTCCCCGGGTAGACCTTCCCATCTCCCGCACCTGGGAAGTGGGGAAGCGCATTACCATGCCATCAGCTGTCAAAAGTATTGCCTCTTCCTCTCCGTTAACTCCCAATGCCGCAATTACTTCTCCTGTAATCTTACTCACTTTAATACCCACAACGCCTTTCCCTCCCCGATGCCGGATAGGAAACCGGGTGAAAACAGTCCTCTTGCCATAGCCATTCTTGGTGGCAATGAATAAGCTTTTTCCCTCTCTGAGTGTTGCCACTCCTGCAATGTGGTCCTTCGGATGAAGTGTCATCCCTCTTACTCCCCGGGCAGTTCTTCCCATACATCTCACCTCTTTGGAGGAGAACCTGATAGCTTTTCCCTTGCTGCTAATAAGGATTACCTCGTCTTCCTCGGTTATCAGTTTCACCTCTTTCAGAGAGTCGCCTTCTTCCATACTCAGAGCAATGATACCCGTAGAGCGGGGATGCGAGAACGCCGTAAGCGGAGTCTGTTTAACTCTTCCCTTGCTGCTTACCATAAACACAAACTCTCCCTCCCGGAACTCGCTTACCCTGAGAAATGCCTGTGGCTTCTCGCCTTCCTGTAAGGGAAGCAGGTTGACTATTGCTTTCCCTTTGGATAACCTGCCTGCAATGGGTATCTGGTATACTTTAAACCAGTAAACCTTGCCCAGGTTGGTAAAGCATAGCAGGTAGTCATGCGTGGAGGCTACGAGGAGAAATTTCAGGAAATCTTCGTCCTTTTTCCCCATGCCCTTTAATCCCTTGCCCCCTCTCTCCTGCTTACGGTAAGTGGAAAGGGGAAGTCTTTTTATGTAGCCGCTCTCCGTGAAGGTAACCACCATCTGTTCCTGTGGAATCAGATCTTCTATAGTAACTTCCTCTCCAGATTCCACTATTTCTGTTCTTCTATCATCTGCGAACTTCTCTTTCAGCTCGGTCAACTCTTCCTTGATTATCTGTCTGATTTTAAGCGGAGAAGAAAGTATTCCCTCCAGCCTGACTATTTCTTTAATTACCGCCAGGTAGTCTTCCTCCACCTTTTTCCGTTCCAACCCGGTAAGCCTCTGCAATCTCATATCCAGAATCGCCTGGGCCTGGATCAGGGTAAGGGAGAATTTTTTTATCAGGCTTTCTCTCGCCTTATCCACAGTAGAAGACTTACGAATAATACTTATAATTTCATCAATGTGGTCAAGGGCGATTTTAAGCCCTTCCAGTATATGCGCCTTGTCTCTGGCCTGCCGGAGGAGAAAAGCTGTGCGTCTGCGCACCACCTCTTCCCGGAAAGAGAGGAAATGCTCCAGTATTTTGCGCAGGGTGAGCACCTGTGGCTTCCCGTCCACCAGGGCGAGAAGAATAATGCCCAGAGAGGACTGGAGAGGTGTATGCTTATAAAGTCTATTCAAAACAATCTCGTGATTCTCGCCTCTTTTCAGGTCTATGACAATTCTTAAGCCATCTTTATCCGATTCATCGCGCAGGTCAGCAATCCCCTCTAACTTTTTCTCTCTTACCAGGGAGCTTATGGATTCCAGAATTCTGGTTTTATTTACCATGAAGGGGATTTCGCTAATAACGATT
Source organism: Caldisericota bacterium (assembly GCA_013152825.1). Lineage (GTDB taxonomy): Bacteria > CAIJMQ01 > CAIJMQ01 > JAADFP01 > JAADFP01 > JAADFP01. Next base: position 5,432 of record JAADFP010000032.1, read on the forward strand.
CTTTTTCTTTCCCCTTTATGTTCTTCGATAAAACTCTTCGCCCTGATTTTTATTACTCCCCTTCCGGTAAGATAAGCCTGTGTTATCCCTTCTTTTCCATAAATTATGCCTCCGGTGGGGAAATCAGGCCCGGGGATTATCTTCAGTAATTCCCTCTCCTCTATTCCGGGGTTCTCCAGAAGCGTTATAAGGGCATCCACCACTTCCCCCAGGTTATGGGGAGGAATTTCCGTGGCCATACCCACGGCAATTCCCGAAGAACCGTTCACCAGGAGATTGGGCAAAAGCGTGGGAAGCACCACCGGTTCCTGGCGTGTATTATCGTAATTAGGGACAAAGTCCACGGTGTCTTTTGCCACATCTCTCAGCATCTCCTCTGTTAAGTGAGGCATCCTGGCTTCGGTATAACGCATAGCAGCGGGAGGATCGCCATCTACCGAGCCAAAGTTGCCCTGCCCCTCCACCAGAGGGTAGCGCATGAGAAAATCCTGTGCCATCCTCACCAGGGTAGAGTAAATGGCCGCATCTCCGTGCGGATGGTAGTTACCATTTACATCGCCGCAAATCTTTGCACATTTTCGATAGGGACGATTAGCGTAGAGCCCCAGGTCCCGCATTGCCCAGAGGATTCTTCGCTGAACCGGTTTCAGCCCATCTCTTACATCGGGAAGAGCACGGGATACTATCACACTCATTGCATAGTCCAGGTAGGAGCTCTTCATCTCCTGTTCAATATCAATTGATCTTATTTTTTCCTGCATTGCTTTACCTCACTAAATAAAGTTTATGAAGGGAAATAAAAGTCTCACTGTGCTCAAATAAAGGAACTCCATTCTTTATAAAAAGTTGTGTTATTTTAACACAGTGAGTGTAAAATCACAAATTCTCATGGTATAATACTTCCCTCTTTAAATTTAAAATTTAAACAGGAGGTTTTGGAGATGAATAAATTCAGGTTCGGCATTATTGGATGTGGAGTTATAGGTCCCTGGCATGCGGATGCCATCCGGGCAATACCCGAAGCAGAATTGGTGGCCTGTGCTGACGTGGTAGAAGAAAAAGCCAGAACAATGGGAGAAAAATACGGAATAGACTGGCATACTGACATTAATGAACTGCTGCAACGGGAGGACATAGACATAGTAAACATATGCGTACCCAGCGGATTGCGGAAAGATATAGCCGTCCCCGCCGCCAGGGCAGGGAAGCATATAATCGCAGAGAAACCGCTTGAGATTACCCTGGAAAAATGCGATGAGATTATAAAAGCAGCCAGGGATAACGGGGTAAAACTGGGAGTTATTTTCCAGGCCAGGTTCAGTGATGGAGTACAAACACTAATAAATGCCCTGAACAAAGGCAAGTTTGGTAAATTGGTCTACGGAGAGGCCTCAGTAAAATGGTACCGCACCCAGGAATATTATGATTCGGCAGGCTGGCGCGGCACCTGGGCACTGGATGGAGGCGGAGCACTGATGAACCAGAGCATACATGTAGTAGATTTACTGCAGTGGATAATGGGAGATGTAGAATCTCTCTTTGCTTATACAGGACTACTGGCACATGAAAGAATAGAAACGGAAGACACAGCGATTGCTTCCATTAAGTTTAAAAGCGGGGCCCTGGGTTCTATCGTGGGTATGACCTCCGCCTACCCGGGCTATGCAAAGAAAATTGAAATTTACGGTACCAAGGGCTCAGCCATTCTTGAGAATGATGCCATTGTAGCCTGGAATTTTGCCGAAGAAGACGAGGAGGACAAGCTAATCAAAGAAGGCCAAACCAAAAAGAAAACAGAAGCCGTAGGTGCCTCCTCTGCCACGGCCGGTTTAGCCATAGAAGGACACAGGAGACAGATTTTTGATTTCATAGAGGCTATCAAGAAAGATGCAGAACCACTGGTTAACGGGGAAGAAGGCAGGAAATCCGTGGAAATTATCCTGGGTATTTACCAGTCTGCAAAAGAGAGGAAAGAAGTCCGTTTTCCCATTAAATAAAATGGAAAAGTATTCTCCCCGCATAATAGAGAAAAAGTGGCAGGAATTCTGGGAAAGAGGGCAGTATTTCCACGTAAATACTTCTGAGGGCAAGAATAAATTCTATACGCTGGTAATGTTCCCCTACCCCTCCGGCACACTGCACGTGGGACACTGCAGAAATTACATAATAGGCGATGCCCTCACCCGATACAAGAAAATGCGCGGATTTCGCGTTCTTTCTCCCATGGGATGGGATGCCTTTGGACTACCGGCAGAAAACGCAGCAATCAAAAGCGGTGTACATCCGCTTTCCTGGACCAGAAACAACATAAAAATTCTCAAGCAACAGCTTTCCAACCTGGGTACAGGCTACGACTGGGAAAGAGAAGTCACCTCCTGCCTGCCAGACTATTACAAATGGACCCAGTGGCTCTTTCTCAAGCTCTACGAGAAAGGTCTGGCTTACCGCAAGAAAGCACCAGTTAACTGGTGTCTCTCCTGCAAGACAGTCCTGGCAAATGAACAGGTAATAGATGGAAAATGTGAACGTTGCAGTTGCGAAGTAGTGCTGAAGCAGTGGTTCTTTCGCATAACACACTACGCCAGGGAGCTTTTGAACGACCTGGATTCCCTTCCCAACTGGCCTGAGCGGGTAAAAATAATGCAGAGGAATTGGATTGGGGAAAGTAAAGGCGTAGAAATATATTTTAAACTCGCAACTCGTAACTCACAACTCACAACTTTAGTAGTCTTCACCACCCGGGTGGATACAATCTTTGGTGCCACCTACGTAGTAGTTTCTCCCCAGCATCCCCTGGTAAAGCAGGTGTTAAACACGGCTACGGAAGAGAAAAAGAAAGAAATTGCAGCATTTATCAAAGAATGCAATAGAGTAAAAAAGCCAGAGGAAGAAATTGAGAAAGCAGGGGTATTCACCGGGGAATGGGTCATAAATCCGGTAAATGGCGAGAAGATTCCAGTATGGATAGGCAATTACGTGCTTTACGAGTACGGGACAGGAGCTATCATGGCAGTGCCGGCTCACGACCAGAGGGACTTTGAATTTGCCCAGAAATACGGCCTCCCCATCCGCGTGGTAATTGATAATCCCTCTAACCCTCTAACCGCAGAATCCCTCTCTGCCGCCTACGAAGAACCCGGCATCATGGTAAACTCTGACCGCTTTAACGGGATGGAAAGTGAAAAAGCGAAAGAAGCCATAGCTGACTGGATGGAGAAGGAGGGGATAGGAAAGAGGAGCATTCAATACGCCCTGCGAGATTGGCTGGTTTCCCGCCAGAGGTACTGGGGTGCTCCTATTCCTATAATCTACTGCCAGAAATGCGGCATTGTCCCTGTACCAGAAAATGATTTACCGGTTATACTCCCGGAAAAAGTAGAATTTACCC
>JAADFP010000033.1 GCA_013152825.1 Caldisericota bacterium
CTGGTTTTACCCTTGCCGATTCCCCTGTCTTTAAGACGCGAGAGCGAAGGTAAAACATCTATGGGAGGATATATTCCCTTGCGATGGAGAGAACGAGATAGAATTATCTGTCCCTCGGTTATATAACCGGTAAGGTCCGGGATGGGATGGGTTTTGTCATCTTCCGGCATGGTAAGTATGGGCATCTGGGTTATAGAGCCCTTCTTTCCTTTAATTCTTCCGGCTCTTTCGTAAATACTGGCTAAATCCGTGTACATGTAGCCGGGATAGCCTCTTCTTCCAGGAACTTCTTTTCGGGCCGCAGAGACTTCTCTAAGCGCCTCGCAGTAGTTGGTCATGTCTGTAAGTATCACCAGCACATGCATATCCTTAAGGAAAGCCAGGTATTCCGCGCAGGTGAGAGCCACGCGAGGAGTAGAGATTCTTTCGATAGAGGGATCTTCCGCCAGATTCAGGAATACCACGGTCCTTTCCAGTGCCACCTCTTTCTCAAAACTTTTCAGGAAGAAATCAGCCTCTTCAAAGGTTATACCCATACCGGCAAAAACTACGGCGAATTTCTCTTCCTTCCCCAATACTTTTGCCTGCCTTACTATCTGGGCTGCCACCTGGGGATGGGGTAAACCAGAAGCAGAAAAGATAGGCAGCTTCTGTCCCCTGACCAGGGTATTCAGACCATCAATGGCAGAAATTCCTGTCTGAATAAACTCTGAAGGGTAATCACGAGAATAGGGATTGATAGCATTACCGTTGACATCAAGGATAACCTCGGGAATTATCTCGGGCCCCCCGTCTTTAACTCTTCCCATACCATCGAATACCCTACCCAGCATATCCAGGCTCATTCCCACTTCTATTCCCTTACCCAGGAATCTTACCCGGGTGCGGTAAATATCTATCCCCGTAGCTCCTTCAAATAGCTGAACCAGCGCCTTATCCTCGTCTATCTCCAGTACTTTGCCCCTTCTCATACTTCCATCAGGCGCTTTTATTTCAATAAGCTCGTCATATTTAACGCCTTCTACTTCTTCCACCAGAACAAGTGGACCAGATATTTCCCTTACCGTAAGATATTCTTTAAGCATTGACCACCTCAAATACTTTACTTGCTTTTTCCAAGAGATTTTTCATGCTTTCTTCATCCTCGTTTTTTATATACCGCATACGGGAGATTTCTTCTTTTAAGGGAGAAGAAAGCACTTCTTCCAGGTTTCCTCCGTTTTCAATATAGGCTTGAGCCCGGTGATGAAATGCCAGGATAATTTTGAGCATATAAACCTGCTTCTTCAGGGTAGAATAGGTATCCACCGGGTCAAAGGCATTTTGATGCAGGAAATCTTCCCTTAAAGAACGCGCTGTCTCCAGGATAAGCCGCTCCTTGGGGGAAAGGCTCTCTATTCCCACCAGTCGCACAATTTCCTGCAAGTTAGATTCTTCTTCAAGTATCTTTAGGGATTCCTTTCTCATCTCCAGCCAGTCAGAGGATAGTTCCTGCCGGAGAAATTCTTCCAGGTTATCCACATATAGCGAATAGCTGGAGAGCCAGTTGATGGCAGGGAAATGTCTCCGGTAGGCAAGCCAGTCCTCTAGGGACCAGAATACTTTCACCACTTTCAGCGTTGCCTGCACCACTGGATCAGAGAGGTCACCACCCGGAGGGGAGACCGCACCAATAATGGATACACTACCTTCTTTCTCCTCCCTGCCCAGGCAAACTACTCTCCCGGCTCTCTCATAGAACCCGGCCACCCTCTGGGGAAGATAAGCAGGATAACCTTCTTCACCCGGCATCTCCTCTAACCTGCCCGAAATCTCCCGCAAAGCCTCTGCCCAGCGAGAAGTGGAATCTGCCATTACGGAAACGTGGTAACCCATATCCCGGAAGTACTCGGCAATGGTGATTCCCGTATATACAGAAGCTTCTCGGGCAGAAACAGGCATATTGGAAGTATTGGCAATAAGCACGGTACGATTAATCAAAGGCTCGTTTGTATAGGGATCTTCCAGCTCGGGAAATTCCAGGAGCACAGCGGCCATCTCGTTTCCTCTCTCTCCGCATCCAATATAAATTATTATATCTGTATCACTCCATTTTGCTAACTGGTGCTGGATAACCGTTTTCCCGGAGCCAAAAGGGCCCGGCACACATGCTGTGCCTCCTTTAGCCAGGGGAAAGAAAGCATCTACCACTCTCTGCCCGGTAACCAAAAGACTGTAAGGAGCCAATCTCCGCGTGTAAGGCCTGGCACTTCTTACCGGCCATCTCTGCATGAGAGAAAGCTTTCGTTCCTCACCATTTTCCCCTTTCAATAACACTACGGTCTCCTCCACGGTGAACTCTCCCTCTCTTACTTCCTCTACCCTACCCGATACTCCCGGAGGCACCAGGATAAAATGCTTGAGATGCTTTGTCTCCTGCACCTCCCCTATTACATCTCCTTCACTTACTTCTTCCCCCTTTTTCACCGTGGGGGTAAATGCCCATTTTTTCTCCCTGTCCAGGGAGGGAAAACTTAACCCGCGCGTGATAAAATCGCCTACTTTATCTTGCATCACGTCCAATGGACGCTGTATTCCATCAAATATGGACTTCAATAAACCCGGTCCCAGTTCCACGCTTAAGGGTTCGCCAGTGGAAACTACCGGCTCGCCCGGACCTATCCCGGCAGTCTCCTCATAAACCTGGATAGAGGCTGTATCCCCCCTGAGTTCTATAATCTCACCGATAAGGTTCTTTTCCCCTACTCTTACCACATCGTACATTTTTGCTTCCGGGATACCCCTGGCCACTACCAGTGGCCCTGCCACTCTTATGATTTCACCTTCACCTTTCATATCTCACTCCGATTTTTTAAAGCCTCCAGAAGAGTAGCTTCATCGACATATTCTATCCTTGCTCCCACCGGTAACCCCCTGGCTAAACGGGTAACCTTCACCGGCACTTTCTGCAGAAGTTTCTTAATATAGAGAGCAGTGAAATCTTCATTCACCGCGATAATAACTTCTTTTACTTCTCCCTGAGAAAGCCTGGTAAAAAGCCTGGAAAAGGGAAGGGCAGAAGGATCCTTACCTTCCCAGGGAGAGATTTTCCCTCCCAGAACATAGAAGAGTCCTTTGTAAACACCGGTTCTTTCTATAGCTTCCAGTTGTGCGGGCTCTTCCACAATACAAAGCAGAGTTCTGTTCCTTCTCCCATTTCCACATATGTCGCAGACTTCCTTCTCGGTAAGATAATTACAGGAGGGACATAGATGCACTTTCTCTTTTACCTCTTTTATAAGCCCGGCCAGCTTTCCTGCTTCTTCGTTATCCAGCAAATGAAACGCTATTCTCTCCCCGCTTCGCGGGCCCAGGCCAGGAAGACGGGAAAGAAGCTGGATAAGTTCCTGAAAACTTTGTGGATACATTACTTAGAAATTCTAAACTCTAAACTACAAACCCTAAAACACTCAAAACATTCCCGGGATAGGCAAACCACCGGTTATCTTTGCAAGTTCTTCTGTAAGCATCTCGCGGGATCTTCTCACAGCCTCGTTCACCGCAGCAATGATAAGACTTTCCAGCATTTCTATGTCGTCCGGATTAACTACTTCCTTCTCTATCTTTAAAGAAACTATTTCCTGGTTGCCGTTTACCACCACCTGCACCATCCCTCCGCCTGCAGTAGCTTCTACTTCCCGCTTGGACAATTCTTCCTGTATGCGAGAGATTTCCTCCTGGATTTTGTGAGCCTCTTTTAGTAATTTACCTATGTTTTTAACCATTGTTTTCCTTCCTCACTACTTTTGCATTAAACAGCCCCATTGCTTTCTCTACAATTTTATCATACTTTTCTTTTTTTTCTTTCTTCGGCTTCTCTTCCCGGAAAATAAACTCGGGCTCCTTACCCAATTTACTCTTTATCCAGTCACTTAGTTTATCTTTCTGGGGAATGGTATTGAAATATGCAGCATTGCAGGGCAAGGCAATTACTATCTTATCTTCCTTCATCTCCTTGACCTTGCTTCCCTTTAATATGGCATACAAAAGATTCCCCAATTTTTTCACCTCTTTTACCACCTGTTCCCAGGAATCTTTCCCAGGAGAAGACGATTCAGCCTGAGGAGCTCTTTCCTCTGCTTTTTCTGTTTTTACCTTCGCCCCCTTCACTGTACCTTGCGGCGTGGAAAGAGGAACTGTGGACTTCGACTCACCGGGCTCTACCCTACCCCTTCCCGCTTCTTTCCGGGAGAACTTCACCAACCCAGCTTCCAGGGTAAGCAAGGGGGTATCAGATCTTCTAACTCTTTCTCTCAACTCTACCAGATTCTCCATTAACTCTATCAACCTTTCTTCCTGTATATTTCTTATCTCCTGGCAAAGTTCTCCCTGCCGGATTTCGCTGTCTCCTATGCCAATCTTCAAAAACAGCACATCCTTCAGGAATTCTCCGCAATCATCCAGGAATCCCTCCAGTGGTTTTCCTTCCTGGGATAACTCCTCTACCTTGCCCCAGCACTTTCCAATTTCCCCTTTTTCCAGAGAGAGAATAAATTCTGAGAGATGCTCCCTCCCCACTTTACCCATCAGGTAATCAACATCCTTTTCTTTTATCTCTCCCTCCACATAAGAAACCAGCTGGTCCAGGATGCTTTCTGCATCCCTCAAGCTTCCATCAGAGATACGGGCAATTCTCAAGAAAGCGCCTTCTGCAATCTCAATATTTTCCTTATGCGAAACCTCTTTTAATTTCTCAACCAAAACCTTAAGAGGAATTTTGTGAAAATCGAATCTCTGGCAACGAGAAAGGATAGTTAGGGGTACCTTGTGAGGAGAAGTGGTAGCAAAGATAAACCGCACATGCTCAGGTGGCTCTTCCAGAGTTTTAAGAAGAGCATTGAAAGCTTCATTGGTCAGCATGTGCACCTCATCAATGATATATACCTTGTAAAGGGAAGAAGTGGGAGAAAACTTCACATTTTCTCTCAATGCCCTTACTTCTTCTACTCCCCGATGCGAAGCCCCGTCAATCTCCAGGACATCCATGCTTCTTCCCTCGGTTATACTTTTGCAGTTACTGCATTCGTTGCAAGGCTCAGGAGCAGGCCCCTTTTCACAATTTAAAGCTTTTGCCAGAATCCTGGCCGTAGTAGTTTTACCCACACCGCGCGGGCCGGAAAAGAGATACGCATGCCCCACTCGCCCCCGCTTGATAGCATTCTGGAGAGTAAGAATCACATGTTCCTGTCCTACTACTTCCCGGAAAAACTGGGGTCTCCACTTACGGGAAAGAACCTGGTAACTCAAGTCAAACCTCCCGGCAAGGCAGGCTAATTATAAACTTCTTATCTACAAGTAATAAAGTGAAAGATAATTATGCCACCTGCCATCAATCACCTGATTGTTAAATATAGTGGCCGTGCACCCCTCCTTTGACCTCTCCTCCCAGGGGTATCCGGGCAGGTAACTCCAGCCAGATGTCCCTGCGGCACCTGGAAAAGTTACTTACCGCTGCTCCCTTCCGGGCCTGGCGGGGTTCATAACCCTCCAGTGCACAGGATCCAGCCTTCTCTGTCCCTTACTCGGACCCTTCCTGAAAAGAGATAGCCGCGGGAAGGGAATTCCACCCTGCTAGAGCGGATTGCAGGTACAGGGCACCGCTACCTCCCCGTGTAGCACGGCCAAAATATCTCGAATAACATCTTTAGCCTGCTAACTGCCACTATCTCGGCGGAGAGGGTGGGATTCGAACCCACGGTCCGACATTAAATCGGACAACGCCTTAGCAGGGCGCCGCCTTAATCCGCTCGGCCACCTCTCCAGGTTATATCCCAGATAATTTAGCGCAGTGATATTTTACCTCATTCTCAAGTTTCCAACAACTTCTAAAGCAAACTTTTTAGTATGGTGCCACAGACTGGAATCCCCCCCCTACTCCTTCTCTGCCAGAGAAATTTCTTTATTATGGGAAGTAGTGTTTAAATATAAAGAGACATTCCAGGCATTAAAAGGCACTTTCCCTCGAAAATCTCCGCATCCAGTTTAATTTATGAGCCAGGGTGCTAATGAAGCAGCTTACTTTCACATCCCTTCCTCCGTTCCCCGTAGAAACAAAATATACCCCCCATAAGCCTGCAATCGTCCCCGGCGTCTGGTTTTCCCAGGTTTTGCCTCCATCATGAGTATGGACAATAGCTCCCCCACCCTCGGGATAGGTACCCACCATCCAGGCATTATCTTTGTCAATAGCACTTACTCCCATCAGGTATTGACCTACTCCAGAAGTCTGGTATTCCCAGGTCTTGCCTCCATCTGAAGTATGCAGAATTGTTCCATAATCCGCCGCCACCCAGACATTCTTCGCATCTACGGCATACACTTCATTCGCATCCATATAACTTGATTTCATCGCCTGAAGTGTCCAGGTATTACCACCGTCTTTTGTGTTAAAAATGGTAGTTTTATGCCCCACTGCCCAGGCAAGAAAAGGATTAACTGCATTAACTCCCAGTATATAAACCCCGGCTAACTCTTCTGGAGTTCCTTCTCTCCTCCAGGTTTTGCCTCCATCTGTGGTATGTAGAATTAAACCATACCCTTCATAGTTACTTCCTGTCACCCAGATATTATCTGGAGTCACAGCATACACTCCCTGCAGATTAACTTCAGGAATAACACCAACCCCAACTCTCTCCCAGGTTTTACCTCCGTTTACAGTACGAAGGACAGTCCCATTATCACCCACTACCCAGATATTATCTCTATCCACCACACTCAGCTTGTAGAATTCTACATCAGGCACACCCGCTGTCTGCCTTTCCCAGGTTGCACCACCATCCGTAGTATGAAGAATAGTGCCATAACCATCTACATTACTCCCCACTACCCAGGCTGTAGAGGAGTTAACAGCACCTACTGCCCACAAGGTAACATCAGGCACACCCGCTGTTTGCCTTTCCCAGGTTTTACCACTATCCGTAGTATGAAGAATAGTGCCATAGCCATCTGCATTACTCCCCACTACCCACCCGACAGCAGCATAGGTGCTTACCGGTAAGAAAAAGACACCTGTAATTATCCCCAGGCCTATTATTAACACCTTCATAACTATTACCTTTCTCTCCATTTCCCATTCCCTCCCTGGTATGTAATAACCTCTAACTTTATCCCCCTACTCCGCATATTTGCACTTACCATGCTGCATTTTTACCCTGTGGCTGAAAACACACCCGCAATAAGTCTGGCGATAGAGATTCCATTCTCTTGCCAGCGCCATGCTCCTTTTAAAACCTTCCCTCTTTTTAAAATCACGGCTGAGAAAGTGGAGAGAAGATAAACTCTTACCTATTCGGTTGATAACTTCTGCGTTTTTATGCGGACTTACCGTAAGCGTGGTAGCAAAACATGAAAATTCTCCTTTTTTAAATACCGCCCAGGTCTTCTCAAGTCTCAACCTGAAACAGATTTCGCATCTTCTACCTCCCTCCTTCTCTTTCTCCCAGCCTTTTATCTCCTCCCACCATTTTCCCACCTCGTACTCCCCTACTATATACCTCAATTCCATTCTCCGGGTAACTTCCAGGAAACTATCCAATCTTTTCTCGTATTCTTCGCGAGGATGAATATTCGGATTGTAGAAAAAGCAGGTGACTTTAAACCCTTCTTCCCGCAACCTTTCTACCACAGAAGCAGCACACACACTGCAACATACATGCAGTAATACTTTTGCTGCACCAGTTTTAGTTATCCTATGCGTGTTATGCATTCCGTCTTCTGGCATTACAAATTTAAAACCCTAAACAAAAAACCCTAAACACTAAATAAATCCTAAATCACAAACTCAAAACTCTCTCCCACAAAACCCTGCCTGCCCTCCCCCTCTGTGCCTCTCATTTACTCACTTCTCATTGCTCATTATTCTGCCTCCTGCATCATCCATGCTCTCCCTTTGTCATTCCCGCGAAAGCGGGAATCCACTTCATGTTACCTTGCCTGCCGAGATATGCACATCTACTCTTCTGGATACCTGCTTCCGCAGGCATGACAGGCGGGCGCTACTGACCATCCTTCCAGTCTAACGTCTCAAGTCTACAGTTTATCCTCTACCCTGCTTGTTCCTCAAAAACTTCCGCAGTGAAGACAGATAGCTGGGCATCTTTCCATCCGTCCCCCGGCAAGCCTGCTTTCAGGGAAAGATACTTGAGGGTAGTTTCCCTATCCCATC
>JAADFP010000034.1 GCA_013152825.1 Caldisericota bacterium
TCTGAAATATTTATCATGCCAGAAGAATTATTAAATTTATACCTTGATTTCTTGAAATCCACTGTTCCGTCTGGCTTCAGCATGATTATATTTCCCTCTTCTGTCTGTACAAATGTCCCCCGGGGTAAAGGCTCAAGTACTTTTGAAAAAGATACGTTAAAAATCAAAATCCCCTTTTTCTCGTCCTTAAGGTTAAATAAAGGAGTGGCCAATCTTATTACCGGGACATAAGGAATCTCTACTTTTCCATGTTCCATATTCAAGTCTATGGGAGAAGCATAAATCTGGTTTTTATCCAGTTTTATAGCCTCCTTAAAGTAGTACCTATGTTTCTTATCCTGGAGTTGAGAGTCAGGAACAATTACTGTGGTGCCATCTCTTTTGTTGTTTACCCTGATTACTTCCTTCCCTGAGGAATCAATAATTCTTATTTGATAATACTCTTTATAGGTTCTGGCAAATTCATAGAAGATATTGCTCACTTCTTTTTTGTATTCGAGCGAGTTAAAATTGCTATTTGTGTAATTTACAGTACAGGGAAGATTTCTCAAAAAGAATACGTCCTTTTTAAAACGCGTAAAAAAGGTCTGGATAACTTCCTCTGCAGAGATTAGTTGGGCAGCTGCGTTCATGTGTCGCCATTCTATCTCGCTCTGATATATATGATTACCGCCAAAGTATATGACTAAGCCTAAAAGGGTAAAAAGTACGGCAATGGCAGAAAAAAATGCTTTGTTCTCTCTCACGAATTTCCTGCTCATATTATTTTTATCATAAGAAAGTCACATATCCATTATAGCCTAATGAGCTTGTTTAGACTATAGACGGAAGCCTGGGAGAGACAGTTAGTAGCGAGTAGATAGTAGCGGGTAGTTGGGGGAAGAGGTGGTGAGAAGGAGGCACCTTAGACTTTAGACCATAGACATTAGACGGTTAGTAGCGAGTAGCGAGGGAGGGGGCAAGAGAGAGGCACAGAGGCACAAAGGCACAGAGGAAGGAAGAACGCAGGAATGACGGAGGAGAAACAGGTGGGGGAGGGACGGTGGACGAATAACGATATACGATTCGCACTACGCAACCCCAACCGATTGACGTAGTTAGATAGACTTTAGACCTTGGACAGGAAGGATGGTTAGTAGTAAGTAGCGGGTAGCGAGGGGACAGATGCAGGATGCTGGATTCCCGCTTCCGCGGGAATGACAAAGGAGAGCATGGATGATGCAGGAGGCAAAAATAAAGCGGGGGAGGAGATACGGTGGACGAATAACGTATGACGTTTCGAGCTGCGCAACCGCAACCGGTTGACGAGTTAAACTATAGACTTTAGACTGGAAATATTCAGGATACAAACCCCTCCCGATAAACCCAATTCATGCCCGCTTTCTTGATACCTGATACCATATACAGGTAGAATACTGTAGGAGTAAAAATTTGAGAAACCAGCAATGGGAAATATGGGATAGGAAAAGGGAATTCTTTCTCGCAGGGTTTATCATCCAATGAAAACTCTTTACCATAACTTGCTCAGGGGATTTCTCCCTTCTTTCTTCCTGGGTGCAGGGATTTTCTTTTTTCTTTTCGTGGCAGGAAATATTTTCCCTTTCCTTAGAATTATAGGAAAAGAAGGGGTAAAAGTAGTCGTTCTTTACAAGATAGTACTATTAATTTTTATCATCTCGTTTCCCTATGCACTTTCCTGTGGTTTCCTGGTAGGAATAATGGGGGTGATGGGGAAAGCCAAAAGGGAAGGAGCCCTCCTCTCTCTGGAAACAAGCGGGATAAGGAAAGGAAACGCTTTACTCCCTTTTCTTCCGCTTGCCTTTTTGCTTTCCCTGCTTTTACTATTCTTTTCTCTCTATACTGTACCCATGGCCAATTATAAGCTGAAGATTTTAACCTATAGCAAGGGGAAACTTTTCCTGCAGGAGGGGATATTTCTGGATAACTTTAAGCAACATGTAATCTTTATCAGGAAAATCAGGGGACAGAAAATCTGGGGGGTAACCCTTTACAAAATAAGGGAAAAAGACGGAAAAACCCTGCGGGTAATTAGTGCACGGCAGGGAGAATATTTTATAGATGTCCCCAAAAAAGAGATGCAGCTTATTCTTTATAAGGGATGGATAGATGAATTTGACCCAAAGACCGGGGAATCGCTACGCGGGAGATTTAATAAATATTCTATTGGTCTGAGCATCAATAAACTTTCTGTTGCTCCAAGTAAATCGCTCCCCGATCTTTCTATCACAGACCTGGAGAAAAAAATGGAAAAAGCTCGCGGCCTGGAACTCCGCATACTAAAAGCAGAAAGAGAAAGAAGATTCTCTCTTTCCTTTTTGCCTTTCCTTTTCTGCTTCTGGGGATACTGGGTGGGAGTAAAATGGGCAGAGAGGGGGAAATGGCAGGCACTGGGATTAAGTTTGCCTGTAATCATAGGAATATACCTTGCTTTCTTGTTAGGTGAGGCCGCATTTATGCAGGGATTCCCCCAGGTTTTCCTCTGGCTTCCTTATATGTTAACCTTGATAATGCTTCCTTTTATAAAACCATTCTAAGTATGAAAAAACTTTACAAGAGACTATCCTGTAATTTTTTCAGGGTGCTCCTGGGGATACTCCTGCTCTTTACCCTGGTTTACCTGGTGGCCGACTTTCTAAGCCAGGTCCCTGAATTCCTTAAGGAGAAGAGTCCTCCCATTTTTATCCTCCTTTACTACCTCTCTCTAATTCCTTCTTCTATTATCCAGGTTTCGCCTCTGAGCATGGTAGTAACCCTGTGGCTCACCGTGGGGGAAATGGCAGAAAACCGGGAGTTGTTAACCCTGGAGACATCCGGGATATCTTTTAAGGCAGTTGCTCTACCCATAGTGATAGTCGGATTCTTATTTGCCTCACTTTTAGAAATTGCAAACCTCAACCTGGTCCCCTCCGCCCAGATTTATGCCTATCGGCTCTGGAAAGGCAAGATTCAGGGAGAAAAGGATGCATGGGAGATGAAAGAAAAGAAAATAGGATACCAGGATGCAAGGGGAAGGGTGATATATATTGCCAGCCTTTCTGCCCGGGAAGGTAAGTTGGAAGAGATAGAGATTCTCTCTCCGGATGATTCTTCTCGCCTGGAGGCAAAAGTTGGCTGGTGGCAGGGTAATTACTGGGAACTGGAAGGAGTAATAAGAAGAAACACTCTCACCGGCGAGATTACCAGGCAAGCAAAAATGAAGGAAAAAAGCATTCCCCCTCCCATTTCTCTCTGGAAACTGGATAAACCAGATACCCTAAAAAATCTTTCCGAGCTGAAAAAACTCTCTTTTCTCAAGCAGCCTTACTATTACACCACGCACATATGGCACCGCTTCCTTTTCCCCTGGGGAGGATTTATTTTATTGGTATTCTCACTTATAGTATTGGCACATTTTGTCTATATTTCACTGGGACTCAGAATGCTGATAACCTTCGTGGAGCTGCTGGTTTACTACGGTTCCTACTATTTACTGTTTTCCCTTATGGAAAGAGGAAGTTTTCCCGCACCATTTGGATTTTTCGTCTTTCTGGGATTCTGGGCTATTCTCGGGGTTTTTTTATTATTGAAGAAGTAAATTATGAATAAAAGATACCTTTTCCCTTTACTTCTTTTTCTTCTTTCTCTTGTAGTTTACGTAAATACTGTAAAAAATGGTTTTGTCTATGACGATAATGACCTCATTTTGAAAAATCCCCAGGTCAAAGAAGCTTCTATAAAGGAAATTTTTTCTACGCCTTTCTGGGGTGAGAAAAAATATGGCTTGTGGAGACCCATTACTGTATTGAGTTTCCGTCTGAATTACCTTATGAAAGGGTTCTCTGCTTCTTTGTTTCATTTGAGCAATATAATACTCCACTCTCTTACTGTACTTATGCTCTATTTTCTCTTTTTACGTTTAACAGCAGGTAAATACAGGCTTTCTTTCATTTCCGCTCTCCTCTATGCTGTCCATCCCGTGCATACCGAGGCAGTAGCCTGGATAGTAGGACGCTCTGAAATTCTTTCTGCCCTATTTTTATTTACTGCTTTTATTTTTCTCATACAATTCCACCAGGGAGAAAAGAAAAACAGTAAAATTATTGCCCTTTTACTATCCGGGCTGTTTTTCATACTATCCCTCCTTTCCAAGGAAACAGGGATAACATTACCTCTTCTTTATTCTTTATATCTTGTCATCTTTCAAAGGGACAAAATTAAACATTTAAAAACCTGGACCGGGCTGATTTACCTGTTATTTTTATTGGCCGTTTACATCCATTTAAGGATTAACGTGCTGGGTGGAATTATAGGGCCAGCAGGAAGAGCAGAGTACTTCTACCAGTATCCCCGCCTTACTCCATTATTTACTTTGCCCCTGCTTTTCTTTAAATACATCAAGCTTTCCTTTTTCCCTTTCTTCCTTTCCGTTGACTACACCTTTGCCCCCATCACTCATGCTTCTCCTCTTTTCTTCTCTCTTCTTCTTTTCTTTTTCATCTACATCTCAGCCATAATTTTTACCTATAAACGGGTTCCCCTTGTCTCGTTTTCCCTTTCATTCTTTCTAATTGCTCTTTTACCCTACCTACACATTGTGCCTATCGGCTGGTTACTGGGAGAGAGATTCCTTTACCTCCCCACGGCTGGGATATGTTTACTCCTGGGTATAGGATTAGAAAATATCCCTTTCAAGGAAAGATACATCCTTGCTTCACTTTTACTGCTTTCCTTTTCTATGCGCACCTATACACGCAACTTTGTCTGGAAGGACAAGTTCACCCTCTGGAATGCTACCACGCGGGATAATCCACACTCCGTAAGAGCATACTACAACCTGGGGGTTTTCTATCAAAGTCAGAATAAATTCTCCCGGGCCAAAAAGTTCTATGCTCAGGCAAAAAATAAAGTTAAAGGAGAAAAGGGAGTTTATCTGGCAGATATTTACAACAATTGGGGACTTATCCTGGGAATCGAGGGAAAATTAAAAGAAGCAGAAAAACTATTGAGGCAAGCAATAAAGCTTAATCCTTACCTTGCTCTTGCTCATCTTAACCTGGGAAATGTCTTGATTTCCCAGGGAAAAATTGAAGAGGCTATTACCTCCTACAGTAAATCTGCCGTGCTAAACCCCTCACAACCCCTAATCTACAAGAATCTTGCCTGGGCATACTTTAAAAAGGGAGACCTGGAGAAGAGCGAGGAATATGCCCTCAAATTTATAAATGAATTCAAAGATATTCCTCCTTCTACCCGGGCAGAAGTATTGAACTATCTTGCCACCATTTATTTCATGCGAAACGATCTATCCAAAAGTGAAGAATACCTGCGGGAAGCAATAAGTGAGGACCCTGATATACCTATTTCTTACTTGAATTATGGAAATGTACTCATGAAAAAAGGTAACTATAGGGAAGCTGAGAAAATGTTTCTTGCTTCTCTTAAATATGGAGGGCCAAAAGCCGTAATCTATCGCAATCTGGGGTTGCTGCTTTACAGAGAGGGCAAATGGGAAGAATCCAGGGAATACTGGGAAAAATCTCTTAGAGTAGATGCAACAAATCCCCTAACCTATTACTATCTGGGCCTAATTTTTGAAAAAAAGGGGGATCTGAATAAAGCTGTAAATATGTGGAGAAAGTCCCTTCATTTTAACCCTTCAGCGAACATAAGAAAGATTATTGCAGAAAAATTAAAGGAAAATTGATAGAATATATCTATGCCGGAATTCATAATTAAAATAGACAAAGAAAGATGCAAGGGATGCGGCCTCTGCATTGAATTCTGCCCCAGGAAAGTACTTACTTTCTCAGCCGAAATAAACAGGAAAGGATATCATCCTCCCCAGCCTTCTTCTCCCGAAAAATGTACCGGCTGCCTTTCCTGCATCTTGGTTTGCCCTGACGTAGCTATTGATATATTCAGGAAAGAAAGCAGGGAAGCAAGCGTCTAACTCTGAGATACCCACCTTTTCCACTAAATCCTAAATAGATTCCCAGCTCTCCGAATCATGGGGACAAGATATCTGCTTATGCAGGCAAGGCTGGAGGTGTTGTTTTGTCATTCTTGCCTGTCCTCCCGACATGTGTGGGGAGGACGCAGGCAGGCCAAATCACAACTGCCAAACCCCAAACTAACTACCAAGTAACCAGGGTACCAGGTAACCAGGAAACTCATTTGTTCACTGCTTTCATTACCCATCCTCTGAACCAACCTAAAGTCTAATGTCTATGGTCTAAAGTCCAAGGTGCATCCTTCTCACTACCCTTTCCCTCGCTACTCACTACTCGCTACTGTCCTCCCCCCAGTCTATGGTCTATAGTTTCCCATTCCCAGGTTGAAACTTTCTATCTGGCCGCTTTTTGCAGATTTCTCTGCCAGTTCCAGCACAGCAATTACTCTACGAGCTGATTCTGGGGTCACTTCCAGATGCTCTCCGGTAAGTAAATGGTCGGCCACGTTAATGTAGTAACAGATATAGTTATTTGCCGGGAAAGGAATTCTTAATTCTTCCCGATAACCGTTAACAAAAGTAACTACGTTGATTTTATCCTCGTCTTTATTGAGAACGAGAGCACCTTTTGTCCCCAGAATGCGCCATTTGGGTTTATCAATGGCAGACACTTCTGATATTTGAAAATCTGCGTAGCGTCCTCCTTCCAGGCGAAGAATTATCTGGCAGTGGTCCTCGTTTGTCACATCAAACCAGAGCCTTTTATGATAAAACCCGTACACGCTTTCCACTTTCGCAGGAATTAAATTCAGAATCCAGTCAATAAAATGCGCACCCCAATCGTAAGCTGTCCCACCCGAGATAGATTTCTCCGAACGCCACCAGGACTTGGGATGAGTATAGTCCCCTATATAGGTTTCAATATGAAATACATCCCCCAGTAACCCCCGGGCAATAATCTTCTTGATAGTAACAAAGTCTCCATCCCAGCGTCTGTTGTGGAAAACAGAAAGCATTACATTGTTCTTTTTAGCCAACTCAATCATCTCTGTACATTCTTTGGTGGTTATGGCAAAAGGTTTTTCCACTACTGCATGCTTCCCCGCACCCAGGAGTGTGAGAGCTACCTTACTGTGCACATTATGCGGCACCACTACAACCCCCAGGTCAATTACATCATCAGAAAGCATCTTCTCCAGGCTGGGGTAAGTTTCAACCCCGGGGAATTCTTCTTTAGCTACTTTACGCCGCTCTTCGTCTACTTCGCATATAGCAGTAACTTTTAACCCCCTTACCCTGGAAATAAGATTGGCATGACATTTCCCCATACTAAAGCCAATCACACCACAACGGATTTCTCTTCCCTCTTTTTCTCCGGTTACCCATCTCAGGGCACGAAATATGAGTTTCTGAAAGGAGGGATGATTAAAAGCCCGCTGGTCATGTCCCAGGGCCGTGTAAAACACCCTTCCTTTGCCGTACAAACGGGTATAGGCCAGGGGATGCGTTTTGAATTGCCAGTCACCCGTAGCCAGCACTTCAAATTCTGATGTTTTTTTCTCCAGGAGATAAAATTCATCTGTTATCTCGAAATCAAACATTCGCCGTGTGATATCACTATCTACCTCCGATATTTTTACCGTAAATTCCGTAACCGGTCCGTGTCCAATAAAGTGACTTCCTATCATTTCCATGTACTCATCGTTTTTTACCCAGGAATCCAAAGCGCAATGTATTCCAATGAACCCACCGCCTCTTCTCACAAATCCACATAACCCCCTCTCCTGCTCCGGGTTAAGCTCTCCACCCTGAGTATAAACAATCACAGCAATATACCCCTCTAAATTCTTAAGTGAATTCTGCTCGCTGGTTACTACTATCTCGTAAGCACAATAACTTTCCAGGAAATCTTTTAAAATCTTTGCACAGGCATCAAAAGGATGAAAACCTCCTCCGGTAATAA
>JAADFP010000035.1 GCA_013152825.1 Caldisericota bacterium
TGATAGTAGATGTGGGGGGAGGCACTTCGGAGGTGGCAGTTATCTCCCTGGCCGGCATAGTAAAATGTAAAATGATAAAAGTGGCCGGAGACGAAATGGATGAAGCTATTATCAGGCATCTAAAGAATAAGCACAATTTGCTTATTGGAGAAAGAACTGCAGAAGAAGTGAAGATAAAGATTGGCTCTGCTTTTACAGAAGAAATGGAAGGAGAGGAAATTGAGGTTAAAGGAAGGGACCTGATTACCGGACTACCCAAGAATATTACCATAACTGCAGAAGAAGTGAGAGAAGCGCTGGAAGAACCCGTAACCAACATTGTAAGAGCAGTTAAGGAGGTCCTGGAGGAAACTCCACCTGAGCTCTCTGCAGATCTGGTAGATAGGGGAATTGTTCTTACCGGGGGAGGCTCCCAGTTGAGGGGATTGGATAAGAGGTTATCGGAGGAAACAGGCTTACCTGTGAGGACAGCCGAGGATTCCAGCCGATGTGTGGCGGTGGGGGCAGGAAAGTGTCTTGATGAATTAAAACTTTTGAGGAGAATCGTCTCTCTTTCCAGTAACGGGTATTAATTCTTAGCCTTAAGTAGCATGGATATACGGGAAGTTTTAAGGTTAATGGTGGAGAAGGATGCTTCGGACCTTCACATAAAGGCAGGTACTCCGCCTGTTTTTCGTATAGATGGGGATCTGGTTCCCATAGGAGAGAAGCTTTCACCGGAAGAGACCAGGGAAATGGCTTATATGCTCCTGGGTGAGAAAAAACGAAAAGTTTTTGAAGATACGGGAGACCTGGATACTTCTTATGGTTTGCCGGGAGTGGGCAGGTTCCGGGTAAATACCTACTTACAGCGAGGCACAGTAGGCCTGGCTATAAGGAGAGTAAAAACAGAGATATTATCCTTTGAAGAACTACACCTGCCTCCTATATTAAAGAAATTATCCCTCATACCCAGGGGGCTGGTGCTTATTTGTGGGGCAGCCGGCGAGGGTAAATCCACTACCATGGCTTCCATGATTGAGTATATTAACCAGCATCGTAAGTGTCACGTGGTAACCATTGAAGACCCCATAGAATTTCTTTTTCATGACAAAAATTCCATAGTAAGCCAGCGGGAAATAGGATTGGATACTGAATCTTTCTTTACCGCACTGCGGCATGTAATCAGGCAGGACCCGGATGTGATAATGATAGGAGAGTTGAGAGATGAAGAGACATTTCGCATAGCTGTAAATGCGGCGGAAACCGGACATCTGGTTTTATCTTCTCTACATGCTACGGATTCTTCTCAGGTGGTTAACCGGATACTTGACTTCTTCCCTCCCGAGCAGCACTACCAGATAAGAAGCCAGCTTGCCTCAAACCTTAAGGGTGCTATTGTGCAAAGATTGTGCAAGAAAAAAGACGGTGGAGTAATTCCAGCTGTTGAAGTAATGATAGTAAATCTTACCATTGCCCGTCTAATCAGAGAAAACAGGGTTGAGCGTATTCCCCAGGCAATCCAGGGAGGCAAAGACGAGGGCATGCAGACATTTAACCAATCTCTTATAAAACTGATAAAAGATGATCTCATTACCCTTGAGGAAGGAATGGCTAAATCTTCCCAGCCAGAAATGCTGGAAATGGCACTAAAGGGAATTGTTTTGGACGAGAATAAGCAGATACTCGGGGAGTTTTAGTTAGACTTTAGACCATAGACGATAGACTTTAGTAGTGAGTAGATAGTAGTGAGTAGCGAGGGGACAGATGCAGGATGCTGGATTCCCGCTTGCGCCCCGATGTTCACCGGGACAGGCGGGAATGACAGAAGAGACCGGGAATGACAGAAGAGGGCAGGAGGCAGGGGGAGTTTTCCCTATTTACTAACTACTGTCTACTATCTACTGAGATAGTAGCGAAGGAAGGGTAGTAAACAGTAAATAGTGAGTAAGTGAGTAGGTGAATAAGTGGTCCTACCTGTCATACCTGCGAAAGCCCCGATGTCCATCGGGACAGGCGGATATCCAGAGGAGTTTAAAAAAGGTGGGATCCCGATATATATCGGGAGGCGGAACTGGTAACTAACAACTCACAACTCTTTTACCATTTGTGAAATTTAGGGTTTTTGTTTAAGCGTATTCTCATGATTTCCCAATATAGCAGCAAGAGATAAATGGCAGATTTTTTTCTCAGCAATGAAGTTCTCTGGATACTTTTTCTAGTTCTTGATTTAAGTGTAGCTTTAATACTTTTCCGGCTGTTCGGGAAACTGGGCATATTTGTGCTTATTGCCATCAGTATAATTCTCTGTAATATCCAGGTAACCAAGCTGGTTACACTATTTGGTTTCACTGCCACTCTGGGGAATGTACTCTACGGCAGTCTATTTTTCTCCACGGACATACTGAGTGAATTCTACGGAAAAAGGGAAGCAAGGAAAGGGGTAGTCCTGGGTTTTATTGCTCTTCTAATGACGGCTGTTTATATGCAGTTATCACTCCGTTTCAAACCTGCTCCCGATGATTTTGCCCAACCCCACTTAAAAGTTATCTTCGGGTTTCTTCCCCGTATTGCTCTGGGAAGCATCCTGGCTTACCTGGCTTCTCAATACCACGATGTCTGGGCTTTTCATCTCTGGAAGAGGGTAACCAACGGAAAACACCTCTGGTTAAGAAATAATTTTTCCACCATGGTCAGTCAGTTGATTGATTCCCTTATCTTCTGCTTTATAGCTTTCTGGGGTGTTTACTCTTTTGCTGTCTGGAAGGATATACTGCTCACCACCTATTTTCTTAAATGGGCAGTGGCACTCCTGGATACTCCTTTTATCTACTTTGCCCGTCATCTCTACCGCAAAGATAACAAGATTAAGCTTATTGATGCTTCCTCTTAGCCGGAAAGTTTAGAATACCTGCACCGCGGTACTTTTAAAAGTGATACACACAGAATCCCCTACGGCTAAATGCATGTTCTGATAGGAAGCCCTGGTTATCAGCACGGTGAATTCTGCTCCTACCTCCACGGAGACTTTTACCACCTCACCGGAAAGGTAGATATTTTTAATTATTCCCCGGAAGGAATTGCGGGCACTGGAATGAAAGGCTTCCTGCGAGAGAACAATATCTTCCGGCGGAATGCAGATGTGTACTTTCCCCTCTTTCAGAGTAACTACTGAAATTTTGAGGGAAGGAGATATTTTCACAAACCTATCCTGGCCTTTTTTCTCCACTTCTCCGGTGAATAAATTCTCCAGTGAGCCGCTGACTAATCTTCCCTCCAGAAGGGAGTATACCTTATCTGATAGGTGGTATGCACACTTCAGGTCATGCGTGGTAAATATTACAGTAGTGGGAAATAGGCTTTTTATTCCCCGGATAAGTTCTTCCAGTATTTCCCGGGTTCTCCTGTCAATGTTAACAAAGGGTTCATCCAGGAAAAGCACCTCGGGCTGTAGAACGAGGGCACGAGCCAGCACCACTCTTTGCATCTCTCCCCGGGAAAGGGTAGAAGCAGGACGGGCCTCAAATCCTTCCAGGGATACTCTGTGCAGGGCTTCCTTCACCAACTTAGAGAACCGATTTTTCTCCACATTGCGGATTTTTAGCCCGGCAGTAATATTCCTGTACACGGTGGTATGGAACAGGTAAGGATTTTCCATTACCAGGTGCATTTTGCGCCGGATGTGGATGGATTCTGGGGATGAGGCAGGCGCTTTTCTTCCCCGAAAAAAGATTTCTCCTCGCGTGGGCTTTTCCAGGAGACTGAGCAGGTTAAGCAGGGTGGTCTTTCCGGCTCCATTTGGCCCGGTAATGGCATAGATTTTACCTTCTGCAAATTCAACATCAGGGATTTCCAGTTTAAAGCCCTCCCGGTATTCTTTAACGAGATTTTTTACTTTAAGAACAGGTACTTTCTGCATTATGCACTTATGTTTTTATTTCTCAAATAATAAAAAATTATATTTAAAAGAAAGGAGATACTCAGGAGTACAAGTCCCAGGGCAATCCCCAGGGCAAATTCTCCCTTGCCGGTTTCCAGGGCTATTGCCGTGGTAATGTTCCGGGTATAGGCACGAATATTCCCTCCCAGCATCATGGAAACCCCGATTTCTCCAAACACCCTACCAAACCCTGCAATCACCGCAGCTGCCAGCCCTGCCCGTGCTTCAAAGAGAAGCAAAGAGGCAGATTGAAGATGGGTAGCCCCCAGTATCATAGCAGTTTTTTTGGCTCGTGCATCCAGGGACTGGGTGGCATTAAGTGAAAGGCAGGAGACTATGGGAAAAGATAGTACCCACTGGCCTAAAACCATTGCCCAGGGAGTATAGAGAAGCCCCAGGTTCCCCAGGGGCCCCCTGCGGGAAAGGAAAGAATACAGCAGAAGCCCTACTACCACGGTGGGAAGGGAAAGGAGGGTATGAAGGAGCACCACCACTATTCTTTTACCCGGAAAGTGCTTAATAGCCACAAAAAAACCGAAAGGGATACCGGTCAATGTGGCCAGGAGAATGGAAAGAGAGGATACTTTCAGGGAGACCATGACAATGGAAAGCATCTCCCGGTCCAGATGGAATATCATGCGGAGGGCTTCTTGCAGCCCGGCAAAGAGGTAGTTCATGGATGAAGGGTGTCTATGGGGAAAAAGGTTCTTTTCCCCTGGGTGGTAAACTCCCTAATGAGTACTTTCCCTCTTCTGGAAGAAATCCATTCTATAAACTTCATTGCCGCCCCGTACTTGACCCGGGGATATTTTTTGGGATTTACAGCCATCACACTGTAAAGATTGAGAAGGCGTTCTTTATCCTGAGAGAGCGCAACCAGGTCCAGCTTATTCTGCAGGGCTAAAAAGGTGGAGGTATCTACCAGAGTGTATCCCCTCTTCTCATCAGCAATCTGAAGCGTGGCTGCCATTCCCTGGCCTGCTTCCAGGTACCAGCTACCCCCCGGTTTCAAGCCAGCCATTTTCCAGAGTTCTTTCTCCTTTTTATGTGTGCCTGATTCATCCCCGCGTGAAACAAAGGTGTACTGGCCCCGGTAAATTCGACGAAGCGATTCTATGGCATTCTTCCCCTTAATCTGGGCCGGGTCGCGGGGAGGGCCCACTATAAGAAAGTAATTGTACATTACCGTAGTGCGCTGCACCCCAAACCCCTTTCTCACAAACTCCGCCTCTGCCTTTGGAGCATGCACAAAAAGTAAGTCTACATCACCGTTTTCTCCCAGCTTGAGCGCTTTTCCCGTACCTACTGCGATTACATCTATCTTGATTCCGTATTCTTTGGCAAATTTGGGCAGGAGGTAATCCAGGAAGCCTGAATTATCCAATGATGTGGTAGTGGCCATCTTTATCCTTTCTGCCCCACTTAAAGAAAGAGGGAAAAGCCCCACCCATAATATCCAGACAGCAAGCAATAACCGCATCTTCTACTTCTCTTTGGAAATATTCTCTGAATATTTTAATCCTTTTGCCCCAATATCCTTTCTATAATACATCCCGGCAAAATGTACTTGCTTTACTCCCTGGTAAGCGTGCTCTATAGCCCCGGGAAGGGTATTCCCTTTTCCTACTACCCCCATCACTCTTCCTCCGTCAGTTAATACTTTCCCATCCACTGTTTTGGTGCCTGCCTGGAACACAATACACCCGGTTTTCTCTGCCTGCTCGATACCTTCTATAGTTTTGCCTTTTTCGTAATTTCCCGGATATCCCTCCGAGGCAATCACCACACAGACAGCATACCCCTTTTCCCGGGAGATATTTTTAATCTTTTTGAGGCTGCCCTCTTCTGCCGCCATTAAAAGCTCCAGGAAGTCTGTCTTGAGAAGGGGGAGAAGAGCCTGGGTTTCTGGATCGCCGAACCTCACGTTAAACTCGAGCACTTTTGGCCCTTCCCTGCCAATCATCAGTCCTGCATATAACACTCCTTTAAATATCTTCCCTTCCTTCTGCATAGCCTTAACCGTAGCAAGCATTATTTTCTCTCTAACCATCTGTAAAAGCTCCTCATCCATAAGGGGACAGGGGGCATAGGCTCCCATCCCACCTGTATTTGGCCCTCTATCGCCATCGTAGATTTGTTTGTGGTCCTGAGAAGAGGGGAGCAACA
Organism: Caldisericota bacterium; assembly: GCA_013152825.1. GTDB lineage: Bacteria > CAIJMQ01 > CAIJMQ01 > JAADFP01 > JAADFP01 > JAADFP01. Next base: position 6,086 of record JAADFP010000035.1, read on the forward strand.
GAATCTCTTCCCCATCCGTCACTCCGATAATAGAGGCTTCGTGACCTTCCAGAAACTCCTCTACAATTATCTTTTCTCCTGCTTCTCCAAATTCTTTCTCTACCATTATGCGTTCCACGGCTCTTTTCCCCTCGGCAAAATCCTGGCAAACTATAGCACCTTTACCCGCGGCCAGGCCATCTGCTTTGATAACCAGGGGAAAGACACTGTTTTCCAGGAAACGTATGGCCTTTTCAGGCTCGGAAAAGACTACAAACGTGGCAGTGGGAATCCCATACTTTCGCATGAGCTCTTTGGCAAATACTTTGCTTCCCTCCAGTTGCGCTGCCTCTCTCTCAGGGCCGAAAATTCGCAAGCCTCTATCTTTAAAGACATTCACTATTCCTTCCACCAGGGGCTGTTCCGGCCCTACCACGGTAAAATCAATATTTTCCTGCTGGACAGTTTCTGCCAGATTTTCCCATCCATTACCCTCTCCAGGGAGAAGTTTCCCTATCTTCTCCATCCCCGCATTACCTTTTACATAATAGACCTCGCTTACTCCTTTACTCTGAGACAATTTCCACATAAGGGCATGTTCACGCCCTCCTTTACCTATGACCAATACTTTCATACTTAACCTCCTACCTGTATCTTCTGTTTTTTCATTCGTAACTTCCCTCTGAAGATGGGGATATTCTGGTATTGGGGTAAAACAATCATGCGTGAGAACTCCATGATGCCAAGAAAAACCATATTGTAAAGACGACTAAATTAGTGCCGAAGGTGGGAGTCGAACCCACACGGGGGGAAACCCCACCGGATTTTGAGTCCGGCGCGTCTGCCAATTCCGCCACTTCGGCAAATCTTTCCAACCCCTTATTATACCTTAATTGCGGGAGTGGAAAAACCACAGATTTCTCTTCCTGCTTTTCTTTTGGTGTCCAAATAGTGTCCATCTGGGAGGCAAAAATCTCCACAACCTCCCTCTTATAGTCTCTGGAAAGATGGGAATATCTTAAGGTCATCTGAAGCGTTTTATGGCCTAAAAGTTCCTGTATGGTTTTTAGGTTCACTCCCATCATAGCCAGATAAGAGGCAAAGGTGTGCCTTAAGTCATGAAACCTGAAGTCCTTTATCTCCAGTTTTCTTACCAGTTCAGTAAATTTATGTTTCACCCATTCTTGTTTGCAGGAAAAAACATGTTGAGCAGGATTTTCCCTTACATCGTTTTCTATTTTCAGAGCCCACAGTATATTGTAGAGAGTTTTGTTTATGGGGATTTCTCTCTTTTCCCCGCTTTTTGTCTCTCTTATATAAATTACCCTATGCTCAAGGTCTATGTCCTCCCATTTCAGGTTCATTATTTCTCCCTGTCTCATCCCAGTGTTTAAAGCAATTAGCACAATAGACCTCAGGGGTTCTTGGGTATTAAGTATGATTTTTCTTATTTCCTCCTTTTCCAGATACCTTACTCTCTGGTTGTTCTCTTTGTACATTTTCACATTTTTCACTGGATTTCCTCTTGCTTTCCCCCACTGGATGGCTTTGTTGAAGAGTGTCTTCAAGCAGGCAAGTTCTCTGTTTACTGTAGGAGGAGTTACTTTCTGAATTCTTTTTCTTTTATAGTTCTCTACATCGTAGGAGGTAATTTCTGAGAGATACTTTCCTGCAAAAAAGGCTTTTAAGTGTTTTAGGCTTAGCTCATCCCTTTTCCAGGATTTTTTGTTTGGTTTAGCATAGACCTCGATAAATTCTTGGGCAAAATCTTCGAATTTAATCCTTTTTTCTTTTCTTATGTCAAGAAACT
>JAADFP010000036.1 GCA_013152825.1 Caldisericota bacterium
GGCAGGTAGCAATTCTCTGGTCAATAGGTAAAGATTCCACAACTCTCCTCTGGCTGGCCAGGAAAGCGTTTTTTGGGAAGATTCCCTGCCCGGTTATACACATAGATACCACGTACAAATTCAGTGAGATTTACAGGTTTAGAAAGAAAATTTGCCGGGAATGGGGTCTTGACCTGATTGTAGCCAGGAACAGGGAAGCTTTACGCGCAAAAATAGGGCCGGAAAGTGGTAAATTACTATGTTGCACCGAGTTGAAAACAAATGCCCTGAAAAAAGTGATAGATAAATATAAATTTCGTGCTTTATATCTTGCTATCCGAAGAGATGAACATGGAATCAGGGCAAAAGAAAGGATTTTTTCTCCCAGGGACAGGGGTTTCGAGTGGAATTACTGGAACCAGCCACCGGAATTATGGGACCAGTACAAGACGAAAATAGGCAAGGGAGAACATTTAAGGGTACATCCTCTTCTGGGCTGGCGAGAAATCGATGTATGGGAATACATAAAAAGGGAAAATCTACCCGTAGTTCCTCTTTATTTTGCCAGGAGAGGAAAGCGCTACCGGAGCATAGGGTGTAAATGCTGTTGTAGTCCCGTAGATTCCCAGGCAAATACAGTAGAGAAGATAATCCAGGAATTGCAGAAAGGAAGCGTTTCCGAGCGAAGCGGACGTGCCCAGGATAAAGAATTAGTCAGCATGATGCAAAAGCTCCGATCACTGGGGTATATGTAACTTAAATGAATCTGCTTAAACTGGTAATTGTGGGACATATTGACCATGGTAAATCTACCCTCATAGGGCAACTTCTCCACCAGACCAGATCTTTACCTGTTGATAGAATGAAAGAAATAGAGTACGCGGCAAAAAATTCCGGCAGAGAAATGGAGTTTGCTCACCTTTTAGACTACCTGGAGGAAGAACGCGAGCAGGGCATTAGTATTGATACTACCCAGGTGTTTTTTAAAACCGAGAAAAGGGATTACCTGGTAATCGATGCTCCGGGGCACGTGGAGTTTGTGAAGAACATGGTTACCGGTGCTTCCCAGGCAGAAGCGGCCGTTTTAATAGTGGATGTTACAGAAGGAATGAAAGAACAGAGTAAGCGCCATGCCTACCTTTTATCCTTGCTCGGAATAGGGCAGGTAATCGTGGCTTTAAACAAGATGGATCTGGTAGGCTATGAAAAGGAGCCCCATGAAAAGGTTAAAAAAGAAGTGGCAATTTTTCTATCCTCCATAGGCATAAGAGCACTCTATTATATTCCCATTTCCGCCATAAAAGGCGAAAATATTACCCGGAGATCTGAGAAGATGCCTTGGTATGCTGGCCCCACATTCATAGAGAGCCTGGATAAACTAAAAGAAAAAGCATCCCTGATAGATAGACCGTTGGTTTTTCCCGTGCAGGATACCTACAGAATTCGCAATAAAAGGATTGCCGTGGGAAAACTACTCTCAGGTATTATAGAAAAGGGACAGGAGATAAAAATTCTTCCCCTGCGTCAAATAACCAGGGTGGAATCAGTGGAAAAATACCAGGAAAAGAGGAATGTAGCTTATCCTGGAGAAAGCATAGGGATTACTCTACCTGAATCAGTGCCTATAAGCAGGGGAGATATTATTTGCTTGCCAGGGAAAGAGCCTGTTCTGGCTGACCGGTTTGAGGCAAATATATTCTGGCTACATGGAAAAGAGCTCAAAATAGAAAAAGCTTTAAACATAAGATGCGCAACCCAGGAAACCACCTGCAAAGTAGGAACCATTAAAAAAAGAATAGACTCTTCTACCCTGGAAATTATCCAGGAAAATACAGATAGATTAAAAAACCTGGAAGTGGCTGAAGTAGTTATTAAAACTAAAACTCCTCTTGTTCTCCAATCCTTCCCGGAGCTTCAAGAATTGGGAAGATTTGTCCTGGAAATGGAAGGGAATATTTGTGCAGGAGGGATTGTTACAAATGCTGGAGGGGGGATGAAAATTAATCCGCATTCGGTGTAATCTCAGGAGAAACATCAAAAAATATTAAGTACAGCGAAGTCTTGCCCCCTTTACAGCTCGCAAGCTCCTTCTTCCAGGGAAGTTTTAAGGTAGAAAGGTTTTTCTCCCTCTGGTGTTCTGTAGTTGGCAAGGATATGAGAGATTACAGTTTCTTCTTTGTTTTTTTCACAGAGTATAACTATACTTCCGCCGAATCCTGCTCCGGTCATCCTGGCTCCATATACTCCTTCTGCTTTTAAGGATATTTCTACCAGCCTGTCAGCTTCTGGACAGCTTACCTGGTAATCGTCTCGTAAGCTCTGGTGGGATTCTACAAGTAGCTCTCCTACGCGAGAAAGGTCACCTCTTTTTAACGCCTTGCAGGTCTCTTTTACCCGGTTATTTTCACTCACTACATGTTTTACTCTTTTTCTTAGTGGCCGGGGTAAAAAATCCTCCCATTCGCCTGGTTCGGGAGGTAAATCTCGCAGGGTTTTTAGCTGAGGATATATTTTTTTCAGGATTTTTACCGAGGTTTCACATTCTTGTTTTCTCTGTTCATATCCCACCTCGTTTAGTTTTCTTTTTACTCCAGTATCTACCACGAGTAAAGAAGCATTTTGGGGAAAAGGATAATAAGAAAAATCAAGAGAACGGGTGTCCAGGAAAAGCAGATGATTCTTTTTCCCTTTCAGGGAGATAAACTGGTCCATTATTCCGCATGGTACTCCCACAAAGTCATTTTCTGCACGCTGGCAGATTTTTATCGTTTCCAGGTCGTTCAGCTTTATATTAAAAAGACGTTTGAATAATAAGGCAGCTCCTGTTTCCAGTGCTGCAGAGGAAGAAAGTCCTTTCCCTGCCGGTAGATTGCTCATGATTAAGATATTTATTCCTTTTACAGGGATTTGCAAGAAATGAGCCACACCGAGCAGGTAAGAGTACCAGAAAGCGCCCTTTTGCTTCTTTATATCGGTAAAGGAAGTAGTAAAGTATTCTCCGAAGGTATCGGCATAGAGAGTTATCTCCTTTTTGCCGGAAAAAGAAGCAGCCAGGTAAACGTATCTTTCAATAGCACCAGGAAGCACAAATCCTTCCTGGTAATCCGTATGTTCACCGATAAAGTTTACCCTTCCGGGAGCCCTGACAACAATTTCCGGTTGGGCAGAATTAAAAACTTCCCTGAATTTGCTCTGAATTTTATCTATCATCTTCAAACACCCGCTTTAGAAAATTTGCCCATAAATTGGCACAGAGTAAGAGTTTCTCTATGCTTACTGATTCGTTTGCCTGGTGAGCAGAGGAAATGTCTTCCGGTGAATGAGAAAAAGCGACGATTCCCCTTTCGTAAAGGAGTTTAGCCACAGTATTTCCCCCTATGGTAGTAAACTGCAGGTTTATCCCTGTATCAGAAGCAGATTTTTTAAATTTACTTATCCAGGGATTACTTTCTTCTATCAAGTGTGGATAGGTTTCCTGGAGTATCTCCAGGCGGAAAGAAATACCAGGAGTGGCATCTTTCTCGGTTTCCAGGATAGATTTTATCTTTTTTATAATTTCTTCTTTTTCCACCCCTGCCGGGTAGCGAAAATCCAGCACGCATTCTGCCTGGGAGGGAACCATGTTGGGAGCTTCTCCTCCTCTAATCTCTCCCAGGTTCATGGTAGGCGCACTAAATAGCGGGTGAAAAGAGCCGAATCTGGCTTGTTCTTCGATCTTTTCAATAACTTTGATAAGTACCCGGATAGCATTTATCCCTTTTTCAGGCTCACTGCCATGTGCTGTTTTCCCAAAGATATTAATTTTTACCCAGAGCATCCCCTTCTCTCCAATTACTGCCTTGTTCCATTTTCCTCCATCGGGGATAAGGCAGACATCTGCTTTGAAGCCATTCTCCAGGAGAAGTTTCATCCCCTTTTCCGAGCCCCTTTCTTCATCTGCTACTGCTCCAAGGATTATCTTCCCCTGAAAACTCCTGTTTTCTCCCAGGAATGCTTTAACTGCAGCCCAGGAGGCAGCAAAAGGCCCCTTGTTATCCTCCGCTCCTCTTCCGTATATTCTTCCATTTTTTATAACCGGCTCAAAGGGTTCTATTTCCCAGCCTTCTCCCGGAGGCACCACATCCATATGGGAAAGTATTGCCACTACAGGCCTGCCTTCACCTATCTCTCCCAGTATGTTAGGTCTTTGCTCTTCTCCGATAATTTTTATCCGGGCACCCAGCTCTCTAAAAGCATTGTCCACAATCTCCCTTACCAGATACTCATTGCCCGGAGGATTTACCGTGGGCTGACGAATTAATGAGGAGAGAAGAGAAATCAAACCATCTTTATCAATGTTAAACTTCATGGTAAATTTATTTTAGCAGTTTATTGCTGGCGAGGGAACAGTAAGCAGTGAGTAAGTGAATAAGTGAGTAGGTGAGTAAGTGAGAGGCACAGGGGCACAAAGGGGGTGGGAAAGGACGGTAGACGGAGGACGGTTACCGTTTCGCGCTACTCAACCGCAACTGGTTAACGTAGTTAGACTATAGACTGGGGGAGTAGTTAATAGCGAGTAGTGAAGAGAGAGGTAGAGGGAGGAGAAGATATGGTAGATAGATTAGAAATTTTAGAGGGTGATATTACCCGGCAAAGAGTAGATGCGATTGTAAATGCTGCCAACACTTCCCTTCTGGGAGGTGGAGGAGTAGACGGGGCTATTCACCGTGCAGCAGGCCCGGAGTTGTTGGAAGAATGCAGAAAGCTGGGAGGATGTCCCACGGGCGAAGCGAGGATTACCAGGGGATATAATCTCCCGGCTAAATGGGTTATTCATACAGTGGGCCCTGTGTGGCGAGGGGGAAATCATGGTGAAGATGATCTCCTGGCACGGTGTTATAGGAATAGTTTAGCCCTGGCAGAGGCCCATTCCCTGAAAACTATTGCTTTCCCTTCTATCAGTACTGGTGCATACCGGTTTCCCCTGGAGAGGGCGGTCAGAATTGCGCTCAGGGAAATAAGAGATTTTCTTGCCCGCAATAGGACCCTGGAAAAAATAATTATAGTATGCTTTGAAAAAAGAGTGTATGAGGCGTATAAATCTGCCCTCAGGGAAATGGGGTTTGGAATATCCTGATAGAAATTTTAGCGGAAAGCTTGTGGTACTGATTCCTGCCAGATACGCAGCAATTCATCGATGAAGAGACTGATGATATTTTTGCCTTCCTGGGATATTTTTAAGTGAGGTTGGTTGGTTACTTTTCCTATTCTGAAGAAATACGCGCCGTGTTTTTCCATTATTTTCTCAAAATTTTCTTCCTGGTGAACTTCTACAATATAACCGCTCGATTGGGAAAAGAGCAGTTTTTCTATGGGAAGCGGGTTTTCCACTCCTTCCAGGTCAATTTCCACTCCCAGCTTATTCTTGCTTCTGCTGTTTACCATCATTTCTGCCAGAGCTACCCCCAGACCACCCTCGGAAATATCGTGACAGGCTTTTACTGTTCCTTTATTGATAGCTTCGATAATGGCATAAAGGTTATTTCTTTCTTCTTCCCAGCGTATCTTTGGCACATTACTTCCCATTTCATTCAGGATCAGGCGGTAGAATTCAGAGCCTCCCATTTCGTCATAGCGTCTACCTACCAGGTAGATGGTATTACCTGCTTCTTTTAAAGTTAAAGTAATTGCTTTGCTGTAATCTTTTAAGATGCCTATGCAACCAACAATAGGTGAGGGATCAATAGCTTTCCCGGCCGCTGACTCGTTGTAGAAGCTTACATTTCCTGTAACTATAGGCACGGGAGTGCCCGGGTGTTCCATGAGCCACAGGTTCTTTGCTGCATCGGCTACTCCTTTTACTCCTTCCACGAAATCATGAAATGCTTCAGGCTTCTCCGGGTTGCCGAAGTTGAGGCAGTCGGTAAGACACCAGGGAGTGGCACCTACACAGGCCACGTTTCGCATTGCCTCTGCTACTGCGTTTGCTCCTCCCCAGTAGGGAGATATTCTTCCGTAAAACGGGTTGCCATCCATAGAGAAAGCTATTCCTACTGGAGAGCCTATCTCTTCCAGCGGGGCCATTACTCCTGCATCTGCTTCCCCCGGCCTGATAACCGCTTTTCCCTGTACCTCTGTATCGTAGTAGCGAAAAACGTGGGCACGGGAGGCGATATTTGGAGAAGAAAGCACCTTCAGGAAAACCTGGTTTAAGTTTTCTATTTTGTAAGCAGGTTCATTGAAGACTCTCCTGGGGGGGGATGAGGCACGTGCGTATTCTATTCCCTCAGTGATCTTTTCTATGGGAATATCACAGACAATTTCTCCCTTATAATATACTACGTATTGTTTATCCTGCCTGGTTTTCCCTATTACCCGTGCCTGTGCACCCTCATAAATATGAGGTAGTTCCCATATCTCGTTGTAAATCCTTAATACTTCTGGAGTGAATTCCTGGGGCACAGCAAGGACATAACGTTCCTGCGTCTCAGAACAAAGAATTACTTCCGGGAGTAGTCCTTCCATGGCTACATGCACCTCATCCAGGTAGATCTCCATGCCAATGTTACCGGCTGCTCCCAGTTCGGAAGATGAGCCACAAATCCCGGCTGCTCCCAGGTCTTTCATTCCTATGGGATATCCTCTCTTCTCTGCCTCTTTCCATACCTGGTAGTTTGCCTTTTTCATAAGCAGGACATTTTTGAGAAATGGGTCATGTACCTGCACTGCGCCTTTTTTCTCTTCTTCTTTTTCCTCGTCAAGTATTTCAGAAGCAAAGGCGGCTCCCCCAAAGCCAGAGGCATCTGTTGGTTTGCCTACCAGGATAATATCGTAGGGTGTATGTTTTGCCTCTTCAGGTACCCGGGAACGCAGGATATTCTTTTCCTTTACAATTCCCATGGCCACAACGTTCACCAGGCAGTTATCATCAAACGATTCATTGAAGTACAAGTCTCCTCCGATATTGGGGACTCCCAGGGCATTTGCATATTCCCATATTCCCTGGACTACCCCTCCGGCAATCCATTTGGTTCTTTCCCGGTACTTGCCTTGCGGGTTTCCGAATCTCAAGCCGTCTGCCACGGCAATTACTTCAGCTCCCATGCAGTCAACATCTCTCACGATTCCTCCCACACCGGTAGCGGCTCCTTCCACGGGGAGAACCTGTGAAGGGTGGTTATGAGATTCATGAGCGATGACCAACCCGTATCTTTCCCCTTTGTGCGTGGTTAAGTAAACGATACCTGCATCTTCCCCAGGGCCCATGATTACATTGGGTGCTTTAGTGGGCAGATATTCTTTGAGAATTTTCTTGCTGCTTTTGTAAGAACAATGTTCGCTCCATTCCACGTTGAATATATGAAGTTCTACCAGGGAAGGAGATCTGCCCAGGATATCGGCGATTCTACGCACTTCCTCAGGAGTAAGGTTGATTCCCTCTTTGCGCAGGAATGAGGCTAATTCATCTTCTGAAAGGTCACCTACAGAAAGCACTCTCTGGGTAAAATTGGACATATTCAAGATTCTATCCTTAAAAAATAAAAAGATACTTATGCCTAGTGGCGCGACCCCGAGTCGAACGGGGGACGCCGGGCTTTTCAGGCCCGCGCTCTACCACCTGAGCTATCGCGCCGGGTGAAAGAATTATAGAAGAAGGTAAATCTCATGTCAAGAGAAGAACGAGTTGCATCACAAAAAATCTTCTCGAAAAAGGGAGAAAATTAAAATAGGGCAACCTCCCTGCTTGCTTCCACAGGGTAGGCAGGCGGAAGAGAGAAAGGATGTGCCCCATGAAAAAGATATCACTCCGCTTCACCTGCCTCCTGCCCTCCCTGTCATTCCTGCGTAGGCCCCCCGATCCCGATCTAACATCGGGAGAGGACAGGCAGGAATCCATATCATCCCC